>CAMTMX010000027.1 GCA_947073495.1 uncultured Porphyromonadaceae bacterium | reverse complement strand
GGTTAAAGGGTTAAAGGGTTAAAGGGTTAAAGGGTTAAAGGGTTAAAGGGTTAAAGGGTTAAAGGGTTAAAGGGTTAGTAGATGGTGTATAGGATTTATGGTTTATTTGAAACCAATTAGCTTAATTTGATTGGTAATTTGCAGAGAATCAATTGCTAATTACTAATTGCTAATTACTAATTGCTATAAGTATGGCTGCTTCTGATTTAACAAAGAAATATTATAAGATTAAGGATGCCGCAGAACTGATCGGTGTCTCGCAAACCACTTTGAGATTTTGGGAAAGTGAGTTTCCCGAAGTGCAGCCGTATAGAAGTCCTAAAAATCTAAGGTATTACACTCCCGACGATATAGAAACGTTGCGGCTCATCTATTATCTTGTGAAGATAAGGGGGCTTAAGATAGAGGCTGCCAAGGAGCAACTGAGAATCAACAGAGCCAACATATCTAAACGGATGGATATAATAGAAAAACTTCAGGACGTAAGAGATGAGCTGGAGCTTATGCTTAAAGCCTTGGAAAAGAGACGGACTTGATTCTTAGAGGTTGGAATTGTAGTAGGAGGGGTCTCCGGTTACTTCTTTTCCGGCGAAGGGCGGTTTTTTGTATTCAAAATCTTCTGAAGGCAGTTCAACTTCTGCCACTATAAGTCCTTCACGTGAACCATGATATTCGTCGACCTCCCAGGTGAGACCTTCGTAGTCTACAAGATAGCGTGATTTTTCAACCAGCGGCGGCTCACACATCTTCAACATTGTGCAAGCATCTTCAAAAGGGATGTCGTATTCGAATTCATGACGTACGGCACCTTTGTTTTTGCCTTTTACTGTAAGGAATCCGTTGTCGTCAAGTGTCCTGACGCGCACTGTCCTTTCTGGAAGCCGATTCAGATAACCCTGGCGGATCTCTTCGCATCGATATGCCATCTCCTTAAAGAGAGAGTTGATAACAAGAAATTTTCTTTCAATCTCGAGTGCCATGTTCTTTGATTATAATATATCGTCAAAAGATTCTGTAAGATAGGATTGTAATTGTGGCAATTAAATCTTTAATCTCTTCTCTCATAGATTAAAATTTTATCTGCATCGACATATGGACGAACCCATGACAGTAAAGATCCTTCAGTGACAAGATCAACCGAACGATTTAATATTTTCTCCAAAGATATTATCAAATCGGCGTGTCGCAACAAACCAATTTTGGCGTTATCATCATATTGTATTAAAATATCTACATCGCTTCTTTCTGTTTCTTCTCCACGGGCGTAAGATCCAAACAGCCATGCCCTTAAAACCGGCTGAGTAGATAAATATTCTTTAACTCTGGTTAAATCTATTGTGCCCATATATGTTCTTTTATAACTCAACACAAAGATAATTTAATAAATTGGTAACAACAAATAGTCTTGTGAAGATTTTTCTAAAAGTGACTAAATTTCATCAAAAGTTCTTATTGAATACCATTTTTTGAACAACTTTGCGTTAATAGTAACGTGTGCTTGTTGAAAAAGTAAGAAAATTGAATATAATATCCAAATATCTTAAGGTTTACTTAAACATCTTTTCCAGACATTTCAGCTGCAGGGGTATTGCGGCGGCAATGTTGTGTGTGTGCCTTTCTTTTACAGCCAATGCCAAGGGATGGGTGTTTGTAAACGTTTTAGACTCCTTGACCGGAGAAAGTTTGCCTTTTGCAAATGTCAATTCAAAAATTGACCCCAAGAAAAATTTTGTTGCAGACGATGAGGGGGTATTCAAATTAAACGTTATCCGGGCCGGAGAATGGGAGGTGAGTTACACAGGCTATAATCCGAAAATGCTTCCATCAGTCTTAAATGACACTGTTATTGATCTAAGACTTTCACCGTTATCTGTTGAATTGACGGAAGTGGTTGTACGCCCCAAAAAAGAGAAATATTCAAAGAAGAATAATCCGGCGGTAGACTTTATAAGAAAACTCAGGGCATTATCAAAAGATTTTGACCCGGCTAAAGAACCCTTCTATAGCTATGACAAATATGAGAAAACGGTTTTAGGGATCAATGATTTCCAAAGCGATTTCTCAAAGGGATTCCTTTCGAAACAAGGGAAATTTATGAAAAATTACGTCGATACCTCATCCTGGACAGGGAAAAGGATACTTGACCTTATTTTTAAGGAAAAGGCGTCGACTCGCTTGATCAGAAATAATCCCGGGGCTGACAAGGAGGTGATAAGAGGATACAGGAGTGCCGGTATGGACGAGGCGTTTAATCAGGAAAACATACAGGTGCTCCTCGAGGATGCCATCAGGGAGGTAGATATATTTTCGAATAATATAATAATCCTGCAAAACAGGTTTGTCAGCCCGTTATCCTCAATAGGTCCTGACTTCTATAAATATTATCTGACGGATACCGTCTATATAGACGACACCCGATGTGTGGAACTCTCTTTTGCCCCTCATAATGCAGAGTCTATGGGCTTCAACGGAAAGATTTATGTTCCTGTGGGCGACACCACCATGTTTGTGAAAAAGGTGACAATGCGCACGCCTCACGATATAAATCTCAATTATGTAGATAATCTTTTTATCAATCAAACGTTTGTCAAAGACTCGTTGGGAAACCGGCATAAGACTTACGACGATGTATGTATCGAAATGAAAATCATTCCGGGAATTCCCAAGCTATATGGGAGAAAGATCACGACATACGACAATTTCAGCTATTCGAAGCGTGATGACCTGGGTGACTTTTATGACAAATTAGGGCGTAATCTTGAGCTCGCGGATGCAAGGGTCAGAAACGACGGGTTCTGGGAACCGGTCAGGATGGTTCCGTTGTCAACTGCAGAAGCCAACATGGGGGGCATGATGAAAGAGATGAGAAAAGTTCCAATCCTCTATTGGGGGGAGAAGTTTTTATCATTGATGGAAAGCGGCTATCTAAGGACAGGCAAACCAAGCAAGTTTGATTTTGGTCCGCTCAACACTCTTGTGAGCGGAAACTCTGTAGAAGGGGCAAGATTTAGAGTGGGAGGGATGACTATGTCTCCGCTCAATCCTCATCTGTTTGCAAAGGGATATGTGGCTTACGGCACAAAGGATGAGAAATGGAAATATAAAGCAGATGTGGAATATTCGTTCGTCCCTAAAAAGAATCATTCCTATGAATGGCCCCGTCATGGTTTATATGCTTCCTATTCTTACGATATAGACATGATAGGGCAACATTATCTCTTTACGAACCCGGATAATGTTTTCCTGTCTCTAAAAAGAAAGGAAAGTATACTTGTCACTTACCGCAGGCTTGCAAATTTCGGTTACATCCTGGAATTGCCCAACAATTTCTCAGTAGAGGCAGGATTCAAACATGAAATACAGGAAGCCACAAAGTGGTTGCCGTTTACTTTTGCCGACGGGAGGAGCGATAATAAGTATACGCAATCGGCGTTTTCTCTGACACTGCGTTGGGCACCGGGAGAAAAATTCGTGCAAGGAAGGTCTTTACGTCTGCCTGTCAATATGGATGCATGGATTTTCCAGTTCACACATGAATTCGGTCCCAAAGGGATGTGGGGGGCGGCGTTCACATTAAACAGGAGTGAACTTTCGATACAGAAGAGATTGTGGCTTTCTGCTTTCGGATATACCGATATTATACTTAAGGCCGGAAAAATATGGAGCAAAGTGTATTATCCGGCGTTGATGTGGCCAAATGCCAACCTGTCGTATACCATACAGCCGGAGAGTTATTCACTTATGAATGCTATGGAATTTGCCAACGACCAGTATGCTGCGATAGATTTCACATATTTCGGCAACGGTATTCTCTTCAACCGGCTACCATTTATACGAAAATTAAAGATGAGAGAAGCGATTACATTCAAAGGACTCATGGGGAGCCTTAGCGAAAGGAATAACCCTTCGAAAACCCAAGATATCTATCAATTCCCGATAGATGCAAGTCCTCGGGTCATGTCTTCCACTCCTTATATGGAGATGGGTGTAGGATTAGACAATATTCTTACTTTCCTGAGGGTAGACTACGTGTGGCGACTCACATATCGCGACACTCCAGATTGCGACAAGAGCGGGGTGAGGATATCTCTCCATTTTTCGTTTTGAACATTCATTCAATAAGCACCGGAGAAAAATAAATGAACAAAAGTCAGGCGTATATCGCGGCAACCCATAAAGCTGTTCATCAGTCGTTATGGAACCCCATAATTCCATCTTCACGACTTCATGTACCGCATATACCATAAGCCAATCATATGCACATTTATTTTTCGCAGGTCGTACTTATTGATAAAACATCCGGTTGAATTGAACAATGTAACCGGATGTTTCATTTTATTAATAAAAGCTAATAGAATGTTTGAATTTAACTATATGAAATATTTAAAGCCCTTTTCGGTCAATTTTGAGCTTTCGTTCTGTTATTATGGAACTCCATAACGCCATCTCTCAAACTCAAAATTTATTCGAAAATCCCCTCTAAATCTTAACATAAGTCAAATCCAAACATTCTCTAAATCTAAAATAGAGTCTAACCGCCTTTATTTTAAAAGCTCCGTTAAAGGCGTCTGAATATGTCTTTCATGATTCAGGCTACTTTCGGTTCCCTTGTTTTCACCCGATAAATTGTATCTGACTGTGATTGAATCACGAATTTCCATATTGATATTCAAAGTGTCGAAGTCTTTTCGATTTAAGGATATGACATTGAATGTTATGAGTTTGGTAGGCCTTGTCATATTGTTTTCAACATTTGATATTTCGGCTCAAAATCTACGGTGTGATGATTGTTATCCCCGTATAGGGATAAAGACCAATTTGTTGCACGACATAGTTCTGACTCCGGATGTCGGTATAGAGGTTTCTGTCGCCAAAAAGTTTTCGATGAGTGTTGAAGGAGTGTATGCCTGGTGGAGCAATGATTCTCGTCATCGTTATTGGCGGATTAGAGGCGGGACACTTGAGATGAGAATATGGCTTGGTGAAAGCCATATAGAACGATCGCTGACGGGCCATCACATAGGTATATATGGCTCGTTTCATGACTATGATTTTGAATTCGGAGGAAAGGGTTGGCAGTCGCCGACCCCTACATATGGTGCCGGTATAGGATATGGATTTGCAATCCCGATAAATAAAAGAATAAATATTGATTTTGGAATAAAAGCAGGTTATTCTGCAGGACCTATCATTCGCTACAGACCGGAATGTGGCGAATATATGGGGCTGAGCAAAACTTTTCACCGGTATGTGGGACTGACCGGTCTTGAGATAACATTGGTATGGTTTCCGGGAAAACATAATAAAAACAATCCGAATTTCGGCATATGAGAGCATTTTCTTTAAATATGACATGCGGGTTATTCCTTCTGGTGATGTTGTCATGCGATCATAAGGATATCGTATGGCCGGGTTCGTCTGTGAGTACGGTGACGATAAAGTTTGAGTGGGGCAATGCTCCAGACGCGTCTCCCGAGGGGATGACGCTGTACTTCTATCCTGAATCGTCATATGGAGAAAGCTGGAAGATAGATATGGCAGGAAGGGACGGGGGGACAGTAGAACTTCCGACCGGAGATTACCGGATGGAGGCTTATAATACTGATGTATACGGCATAACGATAGGAGGTGTGGATTCCTATCAAAGCCTCAAGGCTGAAGCGAGAAAAACAGGAGAGGGGGAGCGGATAGCTTCTGTTGGAGTGTTGTATGGTGCAGAGGTCAGACATATCGAGGTAACTAAATGCGGAGTTAGATATGAGACTTCATCGGGCGCCATAAAAGAATGTGGACAGAGTCTTATACGATGCAGTCCGGATTCCCTGACCACTGACTTTACTGTAATTGTAAAGGATATAGAAGGCGGGGAAGTGATTAAGAGAGCTCAGGCATTTCTCGGAGGCGTGGGTTCCGGAATATTATTGGCAGACCAACAGGTTTTTGGAGTCCCTTCTACTGTAGGCTTTCCGTTGACGTTCTCTTCGGACCAATCATCCCTGCAAGGAAAGATGTCGGCATTTTCATCCGCAGATGCAGGAGGGGAATATGACCTTCAGATAGCGGTGACGCTTACAAACGGCAAGACAATAGCGCGAAAGTTTAATGTGACATCACAAGTTATGAACTCTCCTTATCAGAGGAATGTTTTAATTGTAATTGACGGGTTATCAATTCCACACCCCGGCGATCCGGATTATCCGGATGATAATATCGGAGGGATAGATGCCGATGTAGAAGGATGGGTAACCATTGAAACGGATATTATGGTTGGAGCTTTCTTATGAGCTGCTCAGGAAAAGCCGGAATAAGAATGATAAACTTAATAAAATTATAGCTATGAAAAGAATTTACAAAGCCGGAGTCATCACGCTTTTTACGTTACTACCGTTGGGGATGTCTTGCACGAGCGATGAAGACGTTTACGGTATTCCCGGTGAAGATTCCGGAGGAGAGATCAGATTTGCCACTGGTGCAGATCTGACAAAGGCAAAAGATATCACTGCAACGAATCTCACAACATTTGATGTCTATGCCTATACATCGTTGACCGACAGTCTCAATCCGTATATGGACAATGTGGTCGTGACAAAATCATCGAACAATTTATGGACCTATTCTCCTGTGAAGTATTGGCCGGCAAACGAGACGCTTGATTTTTATGCGTTTTCTCCAGCCGATTGGGTTGGCGACAACAACCCCTTGCGGCCTGTTCCATATGATGCCTATCCTATGTCCGGGGGAATGCGTGACATAGTGTATGCGGTGTGTATGGATCTGAAAGGGGAAACAGAGCTTCCTAATCCACAGGTGATCCTGAACTTCAGGCATGCCTTGTCGAAGGTGACGTTGAAATTCAGTTCAACAAATACCGATATTAAGGTCGTAGTCACTAATGTGAGTCTTGTCAATGTGAAGACAAAAGGAAATTTCAGTTTTCCCCCATCTTCAACTTCTGCAGTTCTGTCTGCCGAGACCGTAGGTAAATGGTCGGACCAGAATACTCCATATATGTATCCATTGCTCATGTCGCAATCTGCTTCCGAACGTGTCACCCTTGATTCAACACCTACAGTATTTGATGCAGAAGGTATGGGTTTCGGAGGAACTCTATACGTCATGCCGCAACCACTTGCGTGGCAGAATAACGGAACCGGAACGGAGGATGCCTATATCGCTGTCATGTGCTCGATATATGATGCCAAAAGTGACACCAAGCTTTGGCCTAATGAAAACACACCGAAGGATGAGATTGTAGAAAGCTCTACTTTTGGAGACGGCATAATGAAATTCCCACTGTTGTCTACTAAATTTTCAGAGTGGCAACCTGGCTGTCATTATATTTATAATCTTGTCATCAATACCAATGATGAGATGGGTGGAATACAGTTCGGGACTCCGTCGGTTGATTCATTTATAGATGTGGTGGCAAATTATGAATGAGAAGTTGTAATAAAAAAGCCTGACGAAAGTCAGGCTTTAAGTCAAATGAATTAATTGAACAAATACATAATCCCTTGAAATCGGGATGAGGTTGTCCATACAGCTGTCTTAAAAGTGGGGTTATTGATAAATTTTTAATAGATGCGACAAGATGATTTATCTAAAATCTTTCAGTTGCTCACGCAGACGTTTGCGTGCAAAGAAAATACGGCTTTTGATTGTGCCGAGGGGAAGGTTCATCTTTTCGGCGATTTCATTATACTTATATCCTGCTACATACATGTTGAAAGGGATACGATAATCATCGGTAAATTCATCAAGAGCAGCAGAAATTTCTTTAACGGCATATGACCCTTCGGGGGTTTCAAGACCTGAATCTTGAGAAATATTAAGATGGTAGAGGTCTTCCGTCTGATCTATTACGGTGGCTTTCCTTACTGTCTGACGATAGTTGTTGATAAAGATGTTGCGCATGATGGTGAAGATCCATCCTTTGAAGTTAACGTTATCAACATACTTTTCTTCGTTATCAAGAGCTTTGAGAGTAGTGTCTTGAAGAAGGTCTCGTGCCTCTTCTTTGTCAGTGGTGAGTTGATAGGCAAAGCTCAGCAGGTTGCCTTGAAGACCTAAAAGTCGTTTTTTGAAGGAATCGTTAGTTTTCATGTTGACAGTTGTTTTAATTAATTTAACAGATATATAACAATGCCCGTTTCCAAAAAGTTTTGAAAAGTGAAATTTTTTTTGAAAAAAGATAATCAAGTAATTCCACTTTCGCTTGCAAAATTTAGTATATTGCTATTTAACCATAAGATTTTAAGGGACTTTAAAATTTTAAAGAACGCGCTAAATTGGAGATAGTCCTTGTGGAGGATTGGATATTTAGCTGTGATTTGTTAATTTTGCATTCGAAAATAAAAAACAGACAAGTTTTTTATTTTCAGGAGATCATTCACATAATTAGGGGTGTTCGTCTTTCACTATCTTGTTTTTGTGGTGAGAACGGTCTGAGATCATACCCTTGAACCTGATCCGGGTAATACCGGCGTAGAGAAAATTTATGAAGAATACGTTTCTTCCGGCAGCTGTCCTTGTCGTGGGGTCGGCGAGCCTAAGCGCGAATGCGCAAAAGCAGACTGATGAGTTTGTAGATTCGTTATCATCGTTGCTAAATGAAGTGGAAATCGTTGCCAACCGAGCAAATTCCAAAACTCCTGTAGCATTTACAAATGTCAGTAAAAAAGAGCTCCTTAAAGCGAACGACGGTAGAGACATGACATATTTATTGCAGTTCACACCGTCAATCACAACCACTTCTGACGCAGGGGCGGGAATCGGCTATACATCGATGAGAATAAGAGGTACAGACGGGTCGAGAATCAACGTGACTGCTAACGGCATTCCTATCAATAATCCGGAGAGCCACAATGTCTATTGGGTGAATATGCCTGATCTTGCTTCCTCGCTGAGAGACGTGCAGGTTCAGCGTGGTGCAGGCACATCTACAAACGGCTCAGGAGCTTTCGGGGCAAGTATAAACATGATTACAGATGCACCATCTGAAAACCCTTATGCGGAGCTCTCCGGAGCATATGGCGCCTATAATACAAGCAGGGAGACAATAAGGGTAGGTTCAGGGCTGCTTTCTGGTCATTGGAGTTTTGATGCCCGAATCAGCCATCTCAATTCAGACGGATATATTGACAGGGCATCAACCGAATTATGGAGCTATTTCGGACAGGCGGCTTATCGAAACATCAACACTCAAGTGCGCCTGTTGGCTTTCGGAGGTAAGGAAAAGACCTACATGGCTTGGGATTATGCTTCTTTAGAAGACATGGAGAAATATGGCAGAAGATACAATCCTTGCGGTCAATATATAGATAAAGACGGAAAAATAGCTTACTATGAAGATCAGAACGATAATTTCATACAGCATCATTTCCAGCTTCTCCTGTCACAGCATATAGGGGATAAACTGAATTTTAACGCAGCTCTCCATTATACGGCCGATAATGGATATTATGACCAATATAAAACAAACCGTACCCTTGAGGAATATGGATTGACTCCTTATTATAATGCGGAAGGGGAGAAGATAAGTAAATCTGACCTGATCAGGTTGAAGAATAATGTAAACGATTTTTACGGCGCCCAGTTGTCGCTCAATTTTCGTGACGAGAGGTGGAATGTTGTCGGCGGTTTGGCCGCCACCAATTTCAATGGTCATCATTTCGGACAGGTGAAATGGGTAAGAAATTATGAAGGACCGATTGATCCGCTGCAAAAATATTACGACAATAATGGAAAGAAATCGGATATAAACATGTATGTGCGTGCTAATTATGATATAAATTCTTCATTGTCAGCTTTTGTGGATCTGCAATACCGGCACATAAATTATACAATAAAGGGGGAATCGGATAACTTCGATTGGAATATCGGGGCACCTGCGGCACTTGATATCCACAGGGTTTGGAATTTCTTTAATCCAAAACTTGGTGTCAACTATTCTTACGGCAACCATAGAGCATTCGCATCATGGTCAGTTGCCCAGAAAGAACCCACCCGTGACAATTTCACCGACGGGGATCCGCGTCATATTCCTGAATCAGAACGTCTGAATGATTTCGAATTAGGTTATGCGTTCAACCATTCCATCTTTTCTGTAGGCGTCAACCTGTATTATATGCTATATAAGGACCAGCTGGTGGCGACAGGGGAGTTGTCTGACACCGGAAATGCTATAAGTATTAATGTCCCGAATTCTTACAGGATGGGTATGGAGCTTCAGACAGCGCTTAAGCCTTGCGGCTGGTTTGAATGGCAGTTCAACATGACTTGGTCGCGCAATAGGATAAAGAATTTTGTGGAATATATATATGAAGACGAGTGGACAAATCCGATCTCGTTTGATCTCGGGGACACACCAATCGCATTCTCTCCAGACATTATATTCAACAATGCCTTTTCGTTTTTCTATAAAAGTGCCGAGGCAACCTTGCGCAGCAATTATGTGAGCAAGCAATACATGACGAACGCCCGTTGCGAGGAGGCAAAGCTTGACTCATATTTTGTATCCGATCTTCATCTCGGATATTCTTTCAAGAAGCTTGCGGGAATTAAGGAATTGAAATTAGGGGTGTCTGTCTATAATCTTTTCAACAAGAAGTATTTTAACAATGGATATGCCGGTTCGGGCTACTATGTTGACGGGGATGAGAAGGTTATTTACCGTTATGCAGGTTATGCGGCGCAGGCGCCAGTCCATGTAATGGCAACGGCTACATTAAAATTCTAAAAAATATGACTTTTGACACTTTTCGCGAACTTCTTGGATTTTGTATCGGTCTACTCTATCTTTGGTGGGAATATCATGCGAATCCCAAAGTGTGGATCGCATCGGTGGTCATGCCTATGATTTCTTTGTGGATTTATTTCTCCAAAGGTCTTTATGCTGATTTTGCTATCAATATATATTATCTCGTCATAGCTTTCTATGGGTTCATATCCTGGACAAAAGGGTCTAAAAAAGTTATAAAGGAAGGCACAGACAACACGGATAATTCAAGCGAAAGAGTAAGAAAGATAACGCATACACCTGTCAAGGTTTGGATTGGCGCATCATTGGCGGCTTTGTTGATGTGGTATGCCATATGGTGGATGCTTGTGACATTTACCGATTCGAATGTACCTGTTGCCGATGCATTCACAACCGCGCTGTCTATTGTGGGTCTCTGGATGATGGCGCAGAAATATGCCGAACAGTGGCTTGTATGGCTTGTGGTCGACATTGTCTGCAGTGCACTTTATTTCTACAAGGAACTTCCCTTCTATTGCGTGCTTTACGCGATCTATGCAGTAATAGCAGTGTTGGGCTACAGGAAATGGCTGCAGTTAATGAAGTATGGGAATTAACATTTTTTGAGGGAAGGGGTCTATAGAATCTGTTTAAAATTTATTTTGTCTTGTCATTGAGGTCTTTGCAGGCATCTTTTTTATTATTTATTCAGTCATTATGGCATCCCATAACTCCATCATATATCAAAAATCTACCTGACAAATCCTCTCAATTATTTCGACAAATAAATTTTAATAGTTTTTATAAATGGGATGAAAAAAACAGGAGTTTGTCACTCCTGTTTTTTTATCTTTCCTATAAAGAAAAATCAATTCTTTATTTTGCCGGTGTGAAAATCTCGAGATTTTAATGTAATTTTGCACAATAATATAGAATATAAAAGATGAAATTTGAAGATATCCTGACTAACGACGATCTGCTCGATGCTTTATATGATATGCATTTTGATGAATGCACCCCAATTCAGGAACAGACAATACCTCCCGTGCTTGAAGGGAAAGACCTGCTTGCCGTTGCCCAGACCGGCACAGGCAAAACTGCAGCTTATCTATTGCCTGTGATTGAAAGACTGGTTAATGACAACTATCCACAAGACAATGTGAATTGTGTTGTCATGGCACCTACAAGGGAGCTTGCACAGCAGATCGACCGACAGATGCAGGGTTTTTCTTATTTCATGCCCGTGAGCAGCATGGCAATCTATGGAGGAACGGACGGACACACTTATGAGCAACAAAGAAAGGGGTTGAAGATGGGGGCGGATGTGGTCATCGCAACCCCCGGCAGGCTTCTTGCTCATTTAAGCATGGGGCATGTGGATCTTTCAAAGGTTTCGTTCTTTATTCTTGATGAAGCAGACCGAATGTTAGACATGGGTTTCTTCGACGATATCATGCAGATCATAGGTCATCTTCCCAAAAACAGGCAGACGCTATTGTTTTCCGCAACAATGCCGCCAAAGATTCAACAGATGGCGGATCAGATTCTTAAAAATCCCGCAGAGGTGAAGCTTGCGGTATCCAAACCTGCAGATAAAATAAAACAAAGGGCGATAGTGTGTTATGAAACACAGAAACTCCCTATTCTTGAAAGAATGTTCAAGGAGAATCCGCCTCAAAAGGTGATTGTGTTCTCATCTTCGAAACTGAAGGTAAAAGAGCTTGCTAAGGCATTGAGGAAACATAGAATTAAGGTGGGGGAGATGCATTCGGATCTCGACCAAAAGGAGCGGGAGGATGTGTTGCTTGACTTTAAGGCGGGAAAAATCAATGTGGTGGTTGCAACCGATATAATATCCAGAGGCATTGATATAGATAGTATAGAAACTGTCATCAACTATGACGTGCCACATGAGGCAGAAGATTATGTGCACCGCATAGGAAGGACCGCCCGCGCCGACAAGGACGGGAGTGCCTATACTTTTATAAGCGAAAAGGAAAGAGGTAGGTTCAGGATAATAGAGCGGCTCCTTGAGAAGAGTGTGGAAAAACTTCCGGTGCCGGCGGATTTGGGTGAGGCTCCGGAATATGGAAACGATTCCCATAACGGAGGGAAAGGAAGAAGGAACGGTAAGAAAAAATATTTTAGGGGAAACAAGAACAACGGGCAGAAAAAAGGTAACGGCAATAACCGTTCCTGCAATAAGTCGGATAATGTAAGGAAATCTGCGAATAAATCTGAAAAACGGGAATAATAATACCTTGTTAAAAAGTCATGGCAGAGAACTTTGTTCTCTGCCATGACTTTTTCTGGTAGGAGGTCTACACAGTCTCCTTGCTGCTTTTCATCTTAAGGGCTTCCAAGCGATTCTGATGTCGCATCAATTGCCAGGAGTTTATGATGTTTTGCCATGCCACGTATGACGCAGGGGCAAGCGACGCCATAGGATTAAGATAAGCGAGAGCGAGCCATACTGCAAGCACTGTGTTTTTCTGACCTAATCCCTGACCTCCGGCAACCTTGTCGCCAAACTTGCCTCCAATCACCCTTCCCAGTTTAAACTGAACGAGGCATGCGAGCAGAGCTCCAAATGCAAGAAGAATGATTGTCCAGGTGGCATCGGGAGTCCAGTTTTTGATTGCAAAACTCATGCAGCTTCCGACTACTATGAAAAGAGAAACTGCCCAAAGATAAAAAGAAAGCTGTTGCATACCCACGATTTTGGAATGCACTTTGGGTAAGCAATATCTTAATATCAGGGCAAGTGCCAAAGGCATAATAATCAGTGGGAACACTTGGGAAAGAATCAGTTTGAAAGATTCAAAAAACGTGATTTCGCTGTGTTCGCCGATCGCTGCGAAGATTAAAGGTCCAGCGACCGCCACCACGGCATTACACATCAAACTGTATGTGGCTACTTTTGAAATACTCCCTCCAAGCATTGAGGTTATGACGGGTGCAGCTGTTGCGGTAGGGATAAAGAAACAGATGAATACCCCTTCGGCGAGAGTGCGGTTCCAAAAGAAAGTGACGCCATAGGCGAAGACTGCCAACAGGATTTGAGATAAAAGAAGGGTTATTTCAAATTTGTTGGGTTTGAAATCAGAGATCTTCAGCTTGCAATATGTTATGAAGAGCATTGTGAAGATGAGATATGGCGACAGGAATGTCAGATATCCCATCCATTTATAGAATACCGCCCCTCCAACCATTGCGATAGGAAGCATGAGAGTCTTCAGTTGTGACTTTTTTATTGAATGTTTCATCCTGTCAGATATTTTCGATAAGTTCTTTCACTATACCGAAAGTCTTTTGGGGTGCCTCGTTCCAGAAATTTTTATATTGAGAAATGTTTTCTCCTTCCCCGGGAGTATCGCTCACCACTCTTACGATGTTGAACGGGGTAGAAGTGAGGTGGCTCACCTGTGCAATCGCCGCCGATTCCATATCCACTGCAAGGACATCGGGAAAATAGGAACGAATGAATTGAATCTCTTCATGAGTGGATATAAACTTATCTCCACTACAGATAAGACCGAACCTTACAAAATCTTCTTTAGCCACGCTTTTTGCGAGATCGATTATGCGTGGCGACGGAATGAAATATTGTGGAAATCCGTCTGCCTCACCATAGTTGGTTCCGGGTCCGCACCATACGTCGTCGTATGCAACACGATCTGCCACAAGCACGGAACCTATAGGGATGCCTGCCCCACCGGCAACTCCGCTGTTTATGATCAGATCGGGATGTAGGGCTTCAATGAGCCGGTATGTGTTGACGGCAGCATTGACTTTCCCTATGCCGCATTTTCCGGCATAGATCTCATGATCTTTTATATGACCATGCTCTAAAGTGATTCCGTTTATGTTGACCTCTTCAGAATTCTCCAATATATTTTTGATGAGCTGCAGTTCTTTGTCCATAGCAGCCAAGATCAGGATTTTCATTCTATGGTTTATAGTTTAGTGTTGAGGGTGTATGGGTAATATTACTAAGTTGCAGCCTAAAAATCAATTGATGCCACAGCAGAGTGATATTTGGCGATGTTGGTCGCTTTCTTGATCGCTTTCCAAGGTTTTCTTCCGATTTCTTCTTCTGCATATTCCCAAAATGGTTTGATTTTGGAGATGATCTGGCTGTCACCACAAAGAGTGGAGGTGTAATAATCAAGAAGCGCCCGATGGAATTTCAGCATCTCTTCAACTCTTTCTTCCTGTGACCATTCTTTCCCGGAAAGGTATTCTTTTACAAGAGAGGGTCTGGCGAGAAGTCCTCTTCCAATCATAATTCCCGCTACATCGGGAAAGTCGTTAAGGACTCTATCGATATCCTGCGGAGTATGTATCTCTCCGTTATATACCACAGGGTTTTTGCTTTCCTTGAGTATTCTGGAAAAACGGATGAGGTCAAGGTCTCCGCCATATTGTTGTTTTGCAACCCGAGGGTGGACAGATATATGAGTAAGTTCCACTTCATTTAAGTGAGGGAGGAGTTTTTTCCATTCGTCGGGATCATTAAGTCCGAGCCGAATCTTAACAGAAAATTTGATGTCGCAATTTTCTTTGACTGTATCTATGACAGATTTCGCAAGGTCTTCATTGGCAACAGTAGCTGCTCCTCTTCCATGCCCTGTCTGCAAAGGGAACGGGCATCCCATGTTCAAGTCGATTTCAGATGCCCCCAATTCTTTTATTCTCTTCACGAGGATTGTCAGCTCTTCTTTATCTCTGAAAATGATCTGGGGCACTATGTGTGTGCCGTCATTGAGTTCAGATGAGAAGTCTTTAATATCGCGATTACGGAGTTGACCGTGTTCAAGACGAATGAACGGGGTGTAATAATCAGTCTCGGCACCGTAGCCGAGAGCATGGAAATGTCTATAAGGGGCGTCGGTATGCCCTTGGACAGGAGCGAAATGATAGAACATGAAAATTAATTATTTTGAGGAAGAAATGTGAAACATACAGCACCAACAAGGCAAAGAAAGGCGGCGATGTGGTTCCAATGCAATTTCTCTCCGGAGAAGAAAAACATAGCAAGGATTGTAAAAACAGTCAGAGTTATCACCTCCTGGATGACTTTGAGCTGGAAGAGGGAGAATGGTCCGCCGTTGATATTATAACCAATTCGGTTTGCAGGAATCATGAAGCAATACTCCAATAGCGCTACGCCCCATGAAAACAAAATAACCACAAAAAGTGGCCAATTTTTGGATATTCCTGTTGTCTGCAGTTTCAGATGGCCGTACCATGCTATTGTCATAAAAACATTTGAAATAACGAGGAGAATAATGGTGACTAAGTATGTTTTCATTGCTGTTGTCAAATATTTTACAAAATTACAGAAATTAATCGAAATATGAGAATATTTTAGTGGTAGGTTTTTTCACAATTAAGATATAAGTGTTTTCAATATTGTTAATGCGCGTTTTTTTGAGTAATTTTGTAGTCTGAAAAAACGGGCGGTAGATTATTTTTAGCTTTTATATAGATGGTTATAATAAATGGAATAATCGAATCCGCTAAAATATATTTGACAATGAATATCAGAGAAATTACTAAAGACGTACTTTACGTTGGGGTTAATGACCGCAATACAGACAGGTTTGAAGGGTTGTGGCCTCTTCCTAATGGCGTAAGCTATAATTCGTATATCGTCAGAGGCGGTGAAAAAGTAGCGTTGATCGACACTGTAGAAATCGGCACGGTGCTTGATTATATACATGCAATAAATTCTGAGATCGGAACCGCTTCTCCGGATTTCCTTGTTATCAATCACATGGAGCCTGATCACTCCGGAGGTATCCCTGTCGTGCTCGCAACATATCCTGAAATTAAAATTGTAGGCAACCGGCAGACAATATCAATGGTTAAAGGCTTTTATCACATATCAGACGAGCAT
This sequence comes from uncultured Porphyromonadaceae bacterium, assembly GCA_947073495.1. Lineage (GTDB taxonomy): Bacteria > Bacteroidota > Bacteroidia > Bacteroidales > Muribaculaceae > Lepagella. Next base: position 21,580 of record CAMTMX010000027.1, on the reverse strand, counting down.
TTTCTGGAAATAAAAGACGGCGAGACTCTCGATCTTGGCGGAAAAACCTTGAAATTCTTTTTGACTCCTATGGTGCATTGGCCTGAAACCATGATGACGTATTTGGAGGAAGAAGGGGTTTTGTTTTCCGGGGATGCATTCGGGACATTCGGTGCCCTCAATGGAGGAGTGGTCGACAGTGAGATGGAGACCGGGTGGTATTGGGACGAGATGTATCGCTATTATTCCAATATTGTAGGGAAATATGGAAGGTTTGTGCAGAAGGCTTTTGAGAAAACTTCGGGGCTTGACATAAAGTATATATGTTCGACTCACGGACCTGTATGGCACGATAATATTTCAAAGGTGGTCGGTATCTACGATAGTCTGAGCAAATATGAAAGTGAGCCGGGTGTGACAATCATATATGGTTCGATGTATGGAAACACGGCGGAAGTCGCTGAAGAAATTGCGCGCCAACTTGCTGTCCGCGGTGTTAAGAACATTAAGATTCACAATGCTTCGAAATCAAATCTAAGCTATATGATTTCTGATGCTTTCCGTTATGAAGGTCTTATAGTTGGCGCTCCGACTTATTCGATGCATATATTCCCTCCTGTAGAACAATTTATGATCGCCATGGAGACAAGGGAGATCAAAAATAAAGTGATCGCCACATTCGGCTCGTTCACATGGGCAACAGCTGCAGCGGGGAAATTGAAGGAATATGTTGAGAAGATGAAACTCGAAGTGGTTGATTCTCTTGATATGAAGCAGTCAGCGGATGCATCTGTTTATGAAGCTGCGGCACGTATTGCTGAAAATGTTGTGGCATCTTTAAAACTTAAATAAAATAAATATGTTGGCTGAAACTCACCCTCTTGAACCATTCTTCCCGAAGAATGCCAAGCTTCTGATGTGTGGCACCTTCCCACCGAAGCAAAACCGGTGGTCGATGAATTTTTATTATCCGAATTTCATCAATGATATGTGGCGGATATTCGGGATTATTTATTTGGGTTCAAAAGATGCGTTGGTTGATGCCGGACATAAGACATTTAAAGTAGATGAAATCAAGGCTCTTCTTATAGAAAAGGGAGTGGCATTGAGTGATACTGGCAAGGAAGTGGTCAGGATGAAAGACAATGCGTCTGACAAATGGCTCCAGATAGACAAGACAATAGATTTGTCGGCATCACTTGCGGAACTTCCGGATTGTGTCGCAGTTGCCACCACGGGGGAGAAAGCTGCCGGAGTGATAGCTTCACTGACCGGCACGGATGTTCCCAAGGTCGGGGAAGCGATTGACTGTTCTATAAGTTTGCCTGATGGCGGCATCAGAAAGTTCCGACACTGGAGAATGCCTTCTTCTTCGCGAGCCTATCCTATGAAACTTGAATCCAAGGCAGAGTTTTATAGAAAAATGCTCGTGGACACCGGACTTGTTTAAACAAGAATGGCAGATCTGTGTTGTAAAATTTAGACATCACATATAATAAACATATATGCTTGACTTGATTCCTCTGGCAATTTTTGATGCCAGTCAATTTTTTCAGTGGTTTGTAGATAATGCAAACTATCTTTTCGTGTTTTTATTCATGGTGATAGAGAGTTCTTTTATCCCATTTCCGTCAGAAGTTGTAGTGCCTCCCGCCGCTTATCTTGCCTGTACGAACACTGGAGCAGGAAGCGACATGAACATTTTTATGGTAGTGGTTTTTGCTACCCTGGGAGCTTTGGTCGGAGCGTTTATAAATTATTATCTGGCGCTCTGGATCGGTCGTCCGGTGGTATATGCGTTTTCAGACAGCCGTTTCGGACACATGCTGATGATCAATCGTCAGAAAGTGGAAAAAGCGGAGGCATATTTCGATAAACACGGCGCAATTTCCACATTTATAGGTCGCCTTATCCCTGCAATCAGACAGCTGATATCCATTCCCGCAGGTATCTCCAAAATGAATGTGGGGCAGTTCGCAATATTCACGAGTTTGGGTGCGTTGGTCTGGAACAGTATTCTTGCCGCTTTGGGGTATTGGTTATCCACAACTGTTTCACCAGATCAATTATTTGAGAAAGTGGAGGAATATAATAAGTATCTTACATGGTGCGGCTATGGCATAGCCGTGGTATGTCTTGCTTTTATCCTTTGGAACGCATTCAAACCAAAACCTAAACAGTCTGTTTGAAAAAAGGATGACCATGGTCATCCTTTTTTCAAAAGTTTTATTTATTCAACTCTTGATTGCGAGAATTGAGTAATAATGGCTTGTGAAACACAAACATAATATTCATACTAACCTTAAATCAAATTTGAAATGGAAGTTTCCCCGTCACTTTTAGCTGCTGATTTTCTTGATCTCCGCAAGGAGGTGGAGATGATCAACGGTTCTGCAGCAGATTATCTTCATCTTGATGTGATGGATGGAGTTTTTGTCCCCAATATATCGTTCGGCTTTTCGGTTCTTAATTCTGTAGGGAAGATTTGTGAGAAGCCGATGGATGTGCATCTTATGATAGTAGAGCCTGATAAATGGGTGAATCAGGTGAGAGATACGGGAGCGCATTTGATGAATGTGCATTATGAGGCATGCCGACATCTTCACAGCACTGTCGGAGCTATTCACAAAGCCGGAATGAAGGCAGGAGTCACTCTTAATCCCGCTACTCCCGTGGTTATGCTTGAAGATATTATAGGAGATGTCGACCTTGTGTTGCTCATGTCGGTCAATCCTGGATTTGGAGGACAGCCTTTTATCCGCCATACATTGGATAAGGTAAGACAATTGAAGGAACTGATTTCTAAAACCGGTTCTCATGCCAAGATAGAGGTGGATGGTGGAGTAAATGAAACAACCGGAGCGGAACTCGCAGCTGCCGGGACGGATATCCTCGTAGCCGGAAGCTATGTCTTCGGAGCCCCCGACCCGCATGCCCGCATCAACCTCCTCAAAAATTTAAAATAAATTTGGTTGGATATAAAAAAGGCAGACCTAAAAATCTGCCTTTTTTATTCTATTAATCTTTCTAACTCCTGTTTAAACTTGGGTATATGGTTGATAACGATTGCTCATAGAATATCAGGTTTTAAGGAATCGTATGCGTGGATGACGTAGTTGCGGGTGTCTACGATTTTTCGTGCAGATGTTATCCGGATATCAGGCTGAATCTTCAAAACACGGTTCATTGCTTCTCCCATAATTTCGATATTTCGTTCCACAAATTTACGAAATATCACATCATTTTCAAAAATATCAAATTGACGACCAAGCCGTATTTCCGCCATTTCAATTTCAGAAATTGCTTGAAGAATATCTTGAAGATATTTTTTGATTCATCCATATATCAGTTGTTTTGTATTATCAAGCTCATTACGAAAGAACTTATTCTTTACCGCATCATCGCATACAAGGTCTATACGGCGGTTGAATAGGTTTTCAAGTTCATGCATGAATTCGAAAAAGATGTTAGCCCAATCGAGACCTTCACGTCGGATAGAGTCCGCATCAAAATTTACAGAGAAATCTATGTCGCTATTTTCGTTAAAGCGCGGTGTGAGGATAGAACCGAAAACCCATAGCTTAGAGACCTTGTATTTTTTACATAAGGCTATAATTTTTTCGATATTCATTTCTATCACTTTCATAGAAAAAATATAATCATGTATAATAATAACAAAAGCGAACCTTGAAGCCATTCAAGGTTCGCTTTTGGTGGAGCATACGAGACTCGAACTCGTCACCTCTTGACTGCCAGTCAAACGCTCTAGCCAGATGAGCTAATGCCCCTTAGTATTTGTATGTGCTGCAAATTTAATTCAAATTTTTATAATAGGCAAATTTTAGTTCAATTTATTTGAATTTTGAATCTGAACTTTTTGATTTTACGTACATCAACCGTGTCTCTACTTTCAATCCGTCGGCTGTTCTCAATCGGCATAATCAAAATAATCCAATTATTGGGTATGTCTAAAATTGCGCTTGTGAATCCTGATTATCCAATTCTTTTGTAGAACTCTAATTTTGCTTGTGCGATTTGAATGGTTTATTTCTTTCGGGAGGGGGCTTGGAATGATGATGAGTAACCGTCATTATGCCCCAACGTGTGGAAGGTGAGTTGAGATGCCAGTTTAAGTGGTGATTTTCCAGCTTTTGCATTAATGTTGTCTACCACTTTCATTAAAGATTGATGAGGTTTAGGAGATGATGGTTTTGAATCAGTGTTCAAATGACTGTTATCTCGGGTATCACCAGTCTGTTCGGAAAACAGTTGGCTGTCATCAAACAATGAGGGAATCAGTGATGATGCAGGAACTATGTCGGATATGATTACTCCAGCCCGTTTGTAGGATATTCCGGTTCTGAAAACGTTGTTTAGCCCGAAAATAGCAGCGTTTACAATTTCTTGTGTATCATTTGTGTAGTGCGAGAGCCGTATTGACGTTTCAGGACGATAGATACCTTTCTCAGGATGGAATCTGTTGGTGCGAAGAAATACCGAAACGATTTGACATACCCCGTTCATGCGCCTGAGCTTTTTGGCGCAATCGGCACTGTAGATTGCAATCCTTGCGCGTATGTAATCATAATCATCAATATCCTCAGGAAATGTACGCGTCTCGCTTATGGAGTCTTGCAACAAACGGTCGACATGAGAAAGTTCGATGCAACTGACCCCATGAAGTTCAAGCCAGGAACGCTCGCCGTTTACACCCAACTGCGACCGTACCCAATACCTGTTTTTACCGGCGAAATCAGCAACAGAGAAAATCCCTGCCTGATAGAGTTTTTTTGATAATCGTCTGCCAATTCCCCAAAGCTCAGAAATTGGCAGAAGCCTGAGCAATTCATCTTTATGGGAAGCATCCCTCAAAACTTCTACAGAGATTTTTCTTTTTTTACATGTTTCGGTCACTATTTTTGCAAGAGTCTTGGTGGATGCGAAGCCGATAGTGACGGGTATGTGCATCTCTTCCCAACATGCCTTGCAGATAGCTTCCCCAATTTCCAGAAGCATATTGTCGGGAATGCCGGTCATGTCAAGAAAAGATTCGTCAATTGAATAATCGATTGCATGAGGCACATAGCGCTTGAAAATGTCGTGTATTCTCAAACTTATGTCGCGATATAGAAGGTGTTGCCCGGACAATGCTATCACTTTTCCGGAATTGACAAGCTGGCGGATTTCGAATACAGGCTGGCCCATTTTTATGCCGAGAGCTTTTGCCTCATTGCTTCGAGCCACCACACATCCGTCGTTATTGCTCATGACAACCACGGCGCGATTTTCGAGGGAACGGTCTACCGAGCGCTCACACGAAACGAAAAAATTGTTACAATCAGCCAGTCCTATCATACCGTTTCCGAGGCTATACGATAAATGTTGTTTTCACATTTCAGAAATCCTTCATTACAAAGGAATGCCACTATTGAGGCTGTGGCAGCTGTGTCTTTGCCGCAAAATTGTTCTATTGCGGTAAGAGTGGTTCCCGATGGTCTTGATTTGATAAAAGACATTATACGATCTGGAAGTCCGTCATCATCTGTTTTCTTTTGTGAATTTGATTTTTTCCGATCTCTGCAGACATCACACTTCCCACATTTCCCTGAATTATTTTCGCCAAAATAAGCCAGCATACGCTCCACACGACAATCTTTGGCAGAGAAAGCATAGTCAAGCATAGATTCCGTACGGACGGTCATGGCATCTTTCCGTTGTTCGTAGATATTTTTCCCGATCAATAGGGAAGAGGTCTCTTCCCGTGATGTCGGGAAATATATCATCGGTATTCCGGAATGCGGTATGTAGCTTACGATCTTCCTTCTCGAGAGTTCGAGCATCGCTTCATAGACAGTGTTCTCCGACACCTGCAACTTGAAGGCTATTTCCGGTTCTTGAATATATACATAATCTGTGAAAAGACCTGTGTATGTCCGTAAGGTCATGGCAAGAACCTTTTCGCCGGCTTCTGAGAGATCATGTATGTCATAAAGTTCTTCACGTGTACAAAGCATTTTGAAGCGTGACCTGCTGTCGGGGTCTTCGATGAAATGTAGATATCCCGCTTGAGAAAGTAATCTCAAAGATGCTCGGCATTGTCGTTCCTGTATTTCAAATAGTCTGCAGAATTTTTCAATATCAAATTCCCGTATGGAATCATATCCTTCCCCAATGGAGACATGCAAAAAATTACAGATACGCTCATAAGTCTTTTTGACAACTTTCCTTTCGGGGAAAGCTTCCGTAATCCTTCTGTGCATTACTCCACGGTCTGTTTTGGCGGCAAGCACCACGGCAAAGGATGGAAGTCCATCGCGTCCGGCACGTCCGGCTTCCTGATAATATTCTTCAAGAGACGGTGGAAGATCATAGTGGATCACGACCCTGACGTCAGGTTTATCAATACCCATTCCGAATGCATTTGTAGCGACCATTACTCTCACTGCACCGGATTGCCATGCGTTCTGTCGTTCCTCTTTTAGTCTGAAATCAAGACCGGCATGGTAAAATGTGGATGATATGTCGGCAGACTGAAGAAACTCGGAAATCTCACGGCAGCGTCTTCTGCTACGGACATACACAATGGATGTGCCGGAAGTGCGAGAAAGGATGTGAAGCACGTCATGGATTTTTGCATCGGAAGCTCTGACGATATAGCTGATGTTTTCCCTGACAAAACTTTTTCTAAAACTTTTGCCGTTACGGAATTCCAGTTGATCCATTATGTCTTGCGCCACATCCGGAGTGGCGGTTGCTGTCAGCGCCAATACCGGGATTCCCGGTTTCAGTTTTCGAAGTGATTTAATAGTAAGATATGAAGGACGGAAATCGTAGCCCCATTGAGAAATACAGTGAGCCTCATCAACAACGATAAGTCTGATCTCAATTTGACGCAACTCAAGCATGAACCTGTCGTTTTGCAAACGTTCAGGAGCGATATATAAAAAGCGAGCATTTCCGTTCACCAGTTTTTCCCAGGCGTTTCTCGACTCTGTGGCAGACATCCCCGAGTGGAAATATACGGCTTTTATCCTGTGTCGTTTCAGGTTGTCGACCTGGTCTTTCATGAGTGATATCAATGGCGTGACTACTATGGTCACACCGGATTCGAAAGTCATGCCCGGCACCTGAAACGTGATAGACTTCCCGCCGCCGGTCGGCATCAGGCCGAGAGTGTCATTCCCATCAAGCACAGAATTGATAATATCTTCTTGTAAAGGGCGGAAATGATCGTAACCCCAATATTTTTTCAGGATTTCATGAATGTTCATAATTTTGTCTATAGTGGAGAGAATGGAAGCGTGGAATGATTATTAAGGAGCTTCGGCTTTATCGCTATTATGAGGTTTGAGACGATAAAGGGAGGGATTTTACTCTGCGGACGGACGTATATCCTTTATCATAAGCTGCACTGAGTCGAGATTACCGGAATGCTTTGTCTGCTCTATAGTATAGCAGATATCGATAGGCTTATGAGCGTGGATATGCTCGAAATATGGAGCCATATTGAAGGCTATTGCATTGATTACACGGCTTGTGCTATTGTCTTCAAGCTCCAGTTTTATGTGTTCGAGATTTTTCCCGACAAGCTTGCTTGTGCCAAAATCGAAAACATTGCGTGTGCAGAACACCGGATTTTGATTGCCCGGACCGAAAGGATTAAATTTTTTGAGGTGTGCCACAAGTTCCGGCGTTATGTCGGCGAACTCAATCATTGCATCGATCTCAATCATAGGGGTCAGCTGGTTGGGCTGGATATGCATTGCCACATATTCTTCAAACCTTCGGCGGAACTCTTCGATGTTTTCCTCTTTTAATGAAAGCCCTACGGCATAAGTGTGACCACCGAAGTTTTCCAGGAGGTCGCGGGTGGAATTGACTGCCGAATAAATGTCGAAGCCTTGCACAGACCGAGACGAACCAGTCGCCATGCCGTTTGAGAAAGTGAGCACTACCGAGGGCTTGTAATAAAGTTCCGTGAGTCGAGACGCCACAATACCGATGATTCCTTTGTGCCAGTCTTTGTTGTAGACCACTATGGAGCGTTTGCCATGTATTATGTTTACGTTACGCTCTATAAGGTTGTTTGCCTCATCGGTTATTTTTTTGTCAAGTTCTTTTCTGTCGCGGTTATATTGGTCGATGTCTTTCCCTTTTTCGTATGCATCGTGGAGATCCCGGCATACGAGAAGATCTACTGCCTCAATGCCGCTTTGCATTCGTCCGGAGGCATTTATGCGCGGACCGATTTTGAAAATGACATCGCTGATTGTTATATCCTTGTTTGTGAGTTTGCAAAGTCTGATAATGCTTCTTAGTCCCAGATTCGGATTTGAGTTAAGTCTTCTCAACCCATGATATGCCATTACACGGTTTTCTCCGGTGATAGGGACAATATCGGCGGCGATACTCACAGCGACGAGGTCAAGAAGAGATTCAAGTTCGTTATGGTTTGTAAGCCCGTTGCTCATGGCGAATGCCTGCATGAATTTAAATCCCACGCCACAGCCGGAAAGGTGCGGGCACGGATAAGTGGAGTTAGGCATTTTGGGATTAAGGATTGCCACAGCTTGGGGGAGAACTTCGTCTGGCACGTGGTGGTCGCAGATGATGAAATCTATCCCTTTCTCTTTGGCAAAGGCTATTTCATCGATCGCCTTGATACCGCAATCGAGCACAATCACAAGCTTTACATCATTTTCAGCCGCATATTCTATACTTTTCAAGGAGATTCCGTAACCTTCTTCGTAGCGTGTGGGTATATAATATTCTATATTGCTATAATAGTTCTGCAGATATTTATATACCAGCGCTACGGCTGTGGTGCCGTCAACGTCATAGTCTCCATAAATCATGATCCTCTCTTTGGCACCCATGGCTTTGTTGAGCCTGTTGACAGCCTTGTCCATGTCCGGCATAAGAAAGGGGTCGTGCAGATCGGATATAGAGGGGGTGAAGAAAGCTTGCGCCTCGCGGGTGGTTGTCACTCCTCTACGTATCAGTAGCTCAGCAATGGGGGCGGCTCCACCGCAGTGGGGGAGCATTTCGTCAGCTGAGCTTTTTTGCTGAATGGTGAGAGGTTGATAATTCCATTTTGTTATCATTGCAGACGAAAAGTCTTGGAGTTGAACAGGCAGAGCTGTTCAACAATGTGGTTAATCTGATATTTACGCAATGGGCGTCTCCACGAGGATATGAGTTGGATGCAAATATACAAAAAATATGTCTGCCGCGCAAATATCCTGCCATAAGAGGAATCCGGATTAAGTATTTTTAGTAATTTTGTAGTTGGATTCAAAATCTCTCTTGGCGATTGTCGCCGACATTACGTATGGATTAAGATTGAATCCGGCAATGAAAAAATCATATGGAAAAAGATATAAATGTAAATGGCGTGAAATTGCATTACGAAGTGTCGGGTAAAGATGACGGCACTCCCGTTGTGCTCATGCACGGATGGGGATGCGACCACACCACGGTTAAAAGCATTGCGGCTATTTTTGAACCGGGAATGAAAGTTTACAATCTTGATCTTCCGGGACATGGAAAAAGTCAGGAGCCCACTGAAGTATGGGGAATTGAACAGTTTACACGAACAGTGGAAGATTTCATAAAAAAAGAGGGGCTACACACCCCGGTTCTTATAGGACATTCATTCGGGGGAAGAATCGCGATTTTGCTGTCTTCCCGCAATGAAATCGGGAAAATAGTATTGGTCGACGCTGCCGGAATAAAACCTAAACGCGGTCTGAGATATTATTGGAAAGTCTATAGTTTCAAAACTATCAAAAAATTGTTGCTCCTTGTTTTAGGTAATAAAAAGGGGGGAGAGATTGTTGAAAAGATGAGGGCTAAGAAAGGATCGGCAGACTATAGAAACTCATCTCCGATGATGCGAGCGGTTATGAGCAAATGTGTCAACGAAGACCTCAAGCATGTCATGCCCGATATCAAGGCGTCGGCATTGCTCATATGGGGAGAAAATGATACGGCAACGCCGTTGTCTGATGCAAAAACGATGGAAAAGCTTATTCCTGATGCCGGACTGGTGAGTTTTCCTGAATGCGGGCACTATAGTTTCCTTGACAATCCGTTTGGATTTCGTGCCGTGATGAAAGAATTTTTTAAAAAGGAGTTACATCCGGTGACGGAATAATCAGAAAGAAAAATTGAAATAACGTTTCATAACAAAAAAACACATTAAAATGAGTGCGTTTTTAATTGTAGCCTATATAATTTGCGGCATCTATATGGTGTTGAATTTCAAGCATGATATCCATATGCTTCAGCAAAACAGCTATCGTTTGCCCCGATATTGGAAATATCTGAAACAAGATATCGGAAGCACGTGGCGGCTTGTGGATGTGGCGTTGCTTTTACTTGTTTTTGCCACATTGCTTGATATCCGTCTTGCTATTTTGATTGTGGCAATGGCTTGCATTACAAAAGTATGGCTGATATTTAAAAAGAAATTTAAAAAGCCTCTGGTTTTCACAAAAAGAGTGTGGAGAATATATTCTGTATCGGCATTTATTGGAGTGGCGGCATATATTGCAGTGATATTATGTACGGGTTTCAGAGAATATTTGCCGTGGGGATATTCTGCACCGGCGCTTACTGTCGGATCCCTTCTTTTGATGACAATTTTTTCTTGGGCTATAGTGATGCTTGCAGTAGTAATCCTTATGCCTGTTGAAAAAATGATCAACAAAAAGTATTGGAATGAGGCAGCCTCGATATTACGTTCAATGCCGGACCTCACTGTGATAGGTATAACCGGATCTTATGGCAAGACAAGTACGAAACACTATCTCAACAGAATACTTTCTGAAGAATTTGATGTGCTCATGACGCCGGGTTCCTATAATACTCCTATGGGTGTCATAAGGACGGTAAGGGAAATGATGAAGCCATACAATACGGTTTTCATTTGTGAGATGGGGGCAAAACAGAAGGGTGATATCAAAGAGATTTGCGATCTTGTCCATCCGCAGATGGGTATTATCACTGCTGTCGGACCGATGCATCTTGAATCGTTCAAAACGATAGAAAATGTGCAGTCTACTAAATTTGAACTTGTAGACGCCCTCCCTTCAGACGGATTTGCTGTAATAAACAATGATTTCGAATATTGTGCCAATCGCCCCGTATCTAATGTAGAATCCGTGCGTTATTGTGTGGACGATTCAAATTCTAAAGATTGCCGGTATGTGGCTGAAAACATAAGTTATTCTCCGTATGGCACATCTTTTACTGTTAAAGGTCCCGACGGTCTGTCTATGGCGTTGACCACACGGCTTGTCGGTGCGTGCAACATATCAAATCTTCTTGCAGCTGTCATCATTGCTCTCCATATGGGAATGAAAGAGGATAAAATCCGCAGGGCGGTTGCAAGTATCGAGCAGGTGGAACATAGACTGAGCATCAAGCAGACCCCCGGAGGAGTGACTATTATCGACGATGCGTTTAATTCTAATCCATCAGGATCCAAGATGGCACTGGAAGTATTGTCAGGATTTACTGACGGCAAGCGCATAGTTGTGACTCCGGGAATGATAGAATTGGGCGACCGTCAGGCTGAACTCAATGAAGCCTTGGGTGAAGAAATTGCCAAATGCTGTGATGTTGCAATTATAGTGGGTCAATATAACAGGGATGCTATAGTTGCAGGCATTAATAAGTCAGGATTCAAGGAAGATAACCTTTATATTGTAGGCAGTTTTGCCGAAGCTCAACAAAAACTTTCAGGGATACTTAAAACAGGCGATACCGTCTTATATGAGAATGATCTCCCTGACACATTTAAATGATAAAAAATGAATTTGATTTTAAATATAATCTGGATTGTGTTCGGAGGCTTTATGATAGCGATAGAATATATCATGTCGAGTGTGGCGATGATGATCACTATCATCGGGATACCGTTCGGGCTACAGACAATAAAACTTTCTGTTGTAGCGCTTGTCCCTTTTGGGACAAAAGTCGTGCCATCTCCATCATCGTGTGGGTGTCTCAACGCTATAATGAACGTGATATGGTGGTTTGTGGGTGGCATTCCGATTGCCCTGACACATCTTTTGTGGGGATTGGTGTTCTGCATCACCATTGTCGGGATCCCTTTCGGGTTGCAGCATTTTAAACTGATGCGTCTTGCTATGTTTCCATTTGGCAAGTTTGTGAACTGATTAAGAGGATGTTTGCTTTTGGCATAAGTTAAGATTTAGAAAGAGTTTTTGAGATTGTTTTGAGACTGAGTTAAGGAGTGGTTCCATAACGACTGAATGAAGACTTAAAACAAGCCCAAAAGACTTCTAAAGATTTCTTAATGTTAAAAATAAACATGCTCTAAGATATCAGAACCAAAACCGAGTTCATATGTTTTAATGACAAGGGATGTGAGATACGTCTCTTATGATTAGCAATATGGACACGGGAGTAATTAAAAGATCCCGGCACTGTGTCTGTTGTCACGTCCCGGGATCTTTTTTTATATTATGGCAAGTTATACTTATCGTGGGGCGCCGATACGATATTGGTGGGTTCCTCTGCTGGCGGGAATCTTGTCGGTCGCTATTGGAGTCTGGTGTTTTTTTAACCCTGTTGCGACGCTTTCTGCGCTGGCTTATTTCTTTGCAGCATGTCTTTGTGTGTCCGGATTGTTCCATTTGTTTTTTTCCTTGGGTAATCTCAGGGGGAGCGGTTGGGTATCGGCTATGGCAATAGGGTTGATAGAGGTGATTGGTGGCGGATGGATGTTCTTCTTGCCGGAGAATGTTGTTGCCGGGGCTTTTGTTTTTGCAGTAGGGATCTATATAATAGTTGTTTGTATAAATTCGATCTGTGAGGCATGCATGATGATGAGCTACTCCTCTTCATGGGTAGGCTTGCTTATTGTATTTTTGATTGCGACATTGGTATTTGCAGTTATTTTTCTTGCCGGTCCGATAGTTGGAGGTATAGCAGTGTGGCTGTATATAGGCATATCGTTTATCTGTTTCGGACTTTATAGGATAATCCTTGCAATCAAGCTTAAAAGAATTAATAAAAGGATAAGATGAACCATATTGGCGATATGTCAGGATGATTTCCGTAGAGGCTATCCGTATATTATGGTTGCAAATTTTTATTGAAGAATCTTAAACAATGTTCTTGGGCAAGCTTTTTTGTCAACAAAAACCGGTTTTATTTGTTAAACGAATGAAACCGGTTTCTTTTATACAGATATGTATAATTCCGAATCGGGGTGGTATTATAACTTTTTACCATCTATTTTTATTAATTAATCATGTTTATTCCAATAATATATAAAAAGAAACGTTTTCCAATAAGTCATAAGTGACCCAGACAAAAGGTTATAATGGCCAAGTCTTAACAAGGCTGTAGATTGAGGTCAGGATATCCTTTGGGTAAAATGTTTAAATAACCCTCATCATTTTCCATTAAGTCATCAAATCAAGTCATCAAGGATGAAAAAGATCCATTTTGAAGGCGTCTCTAATGAAGGGCGTCATTTAATTAAATCGAAAAAATTCAAGATAGGAGTTCCGGTAGTTGTGGCATCTGTTTTATTGGCAGTTATCGCATGGTTCGTGTTCCGACCGAAACCGGAGATTGCAGATATTCCGACAGTAGAAGTTGAGAATGTCATTACAGAGGATGTGAAGGTCTACGGAGAATATTCTGGCAGGATCCGTGCTCAGCAGTTTGTGGAAGTGCACGCCCGAGTGGAAGGCTATCTTGAAAGTATGCTTTTTAAAGAAGGTTCTTATATAAAAAAAGGACAGACACTTTTTATTATTGACCCGAAATTATATAAGGCTCATGTAGAACGAGCAAAGGCGCAACTCAGCAAAGCAAAGGCGATAGCTCAAAAGGCTGAGCGCGATTTAAACAGAATTCGTCCTCTTTATGAGCAAAACGCAGCTTCACAGCTTGATCTTGATAATGCTATCGCCGCCTATGAAAGTGCCAAAGCTGAGGTCACAGTCAGTGAGGCGGATCTGACACAGGCAGAGTTGACACTCGGTTATACAAGAGTGACATCGCCGATTTCCGGCTATATTTCTGAGAGGGTGGCGGATATAGGCACCCTGGTTGGTCCGTCAGGAGGGAAATCATTGCTTGCGACAATTGTAAAAAGCGATACGGTAAGGGTAGACTTTTCGATGACAGCTCTTGATTATCTCAACAGCAAAGAGCGAAATGTCAATCTCGGCACACAAAATCCCAGCAATAAGTGGGATTCCTTTGTCACGATTACATTGGCAGACGGTACTGTCTACCCACATCAGGGAAAAGTGGATTTTGCCGATCCGCAGGTAGATCCGAAGACCGGTACGTTCTCCGTGCGTGCAGAAATGCCTAATCCCGACCATAGCCTTCTTCCGGGTGAGTTTACAAAGGTAAAGGTGCTGCTTGATGTGAGGGAAAATGCGGTAACTGTTCCTATAAAGGCAATGATTATAGAGAAAGGTGGCGCGTTTGTATATGTGGTGCGTCCTGACAACATAGTTGAGAAGCGATTTGTGGAGACAGGTCCGGAGATCGGCAATAATATAGTTATCGAACGCGGACTGGCAAAGGATGAAAAATTAGTTGTAGAGGGATATCATAAGCTTACTCACGGAATGATAGTCAAGCCTATCCCTGCTGCGGCAGAAAATAATATGTCAGAAAATAATAATGAGCCTGGCAACACAGAGAACAATGGAGCTCAAGTGAAAGAAGATGAAAAGTAATTTTTTTCTCGACCATCCGGTCTTTTCAATAGTAATATCTATCGTTATAATGCTGATAGGTGGAATCGCGTTGATTCTGTTGCCTGTTGATCAGTATCCTCCGATAGTACCTCCGGTTGTTAAGGTCACGGCATCTTATCCGGGGGCGGATGCTCAGACAGTGACCCAAGCTGTCGCCACCCCTATAGAGCAGGAGCTTAACGGCACCCCCGGAATGATATATATGTCATCGACAAGCTCAAATACAGGAGGTTTTTCGGCATTAATCACTTTCGACTCTGATACAGATCCGGAGCTTGCAGCCGTAGATATTCAGAACAGAGTGAAAAAAGCGGAGTCACGGCTTCCGGCAGAAGTTGTGCAGAACGGTATTTCAGTGTCAAAGGAAACGGTCAGCAAGCTTATGACCATAACCATCTCGTCAGATGACCCTAAATTTGATGAGGTATATCTCAGTAATTATACCACACTTAATGTCGTGGATCCCTTACGCCGAATCCCGGGAGTCGGAAGCGTAAGTGCGGTAGGAAGCCGATATTATGCCATGCAGATATGGGTTTCACCGGACAAACTCGCCGATCTGGGTATTACCGTGCAGGATATCCAGGCTGTTCTGAAAGATCAGAACCGCGAATCGGCGGCAGGAGCGTTGGGGCAGGCTCCTGCAAAAGATGTCGACATCACTATGCCGATCATTGCCAGAGGACGTCTTTCCTCTGTGTCTGAATTTGAAGACATTGTTGTCCGTGCCGGTTCAAATGGCTCGATAATCCGTCTCAAAGATGTGGCAAGGATATCTCTGGAAGCCCAGAGCTATGCCACAGAAAGCGGTATAGACAAAGCAAATGCAGCAGTCCTCAATATTTTTATGCTTCCGGGAGCCAACGCAGTGGATGTGGCTGATGCAGTAAAGCGGGAAATGAAGGAAATTTCCTCAAATTTCCCGGAGGGCATAAGCTACGCTATTCCTTTCGACATGACGACTTACATATCTGAGTCGATTCATCATGTGTACCGCACATTTTTCGAAGCTTTGATTCTCGTGATTCTTGTGGTTTTCCTGTCGCTTCAGAACTGGCGTGCCACAATTATTCCTGTCATAGCAGTGCCGATTTCACTTGTCGGAACGTTCGGGGTGATGCTCGCGTTCGGGTTTTCACTAAACATGCTTACCCTGCTTGGACTAATTCTTGCAATAGGCATAGTTGTGGATGATGCTATCGTTGTGGTGGAAAATGTAGACCGCATTATGAATACCGAGCATCTTTCCCCGAAGGAAGCCACGGCAAAGGCAATGAAAAATCTCGGGAGTGCGCTTATTGCAATGTCCCTTGTGTTATGCGCTGTTTTTGTGCCGGTCAGTTTCCTTCCGGGCATAACTGGTCAGTTGTATCGTCAGTTTACTATTACAATCGCAGTTTCGGTGATTATATCAACTGTAGTGGCTTTGACATTGTCACCTGTGATGTGTAGTAAGATATTGCGTCCGGAAAATAAGAAAAAGAAGAAGGTCAAAGCATTTAGGCTGATTAATTATTGGCTTGGAAAAGGGAACCGTTTTTATGGCAAGACAATCACACGGGCCGTCAGCAAACCGGCAGTAATGTGGGGTATATTCGGAGGTGCTTTGGGACTTATAGTCATTCTCAATTACTTTCTCCCGACCAGTTTCATGTCGCAAGAGGATCAAGGATATTTTACAGTTGAGCTTGAACTTCCTGAGGGAGCGACAATAGAGCGGACAAGAGAGGTTGCAGACAGGGCGATGGATTATCTGATGAGCAATCCGGATGTGGACCATGTGCTAAACGTGACAGGATCTTCTCCCCGGGTTGGCACAAATCCCGCGCATGTGGCATTGACAGTCATTCTCAAACCTTGGGATGAAAGGGAGTCTTCCGATATAAAGGCAGTCACAGATCGTGTGCGTGCGGATCTTTCTCAATATCCCGAAAGCAATGTGTATGTTTTTATGCCTCCCGTTGTGCCGGGACTCGGCACTTCCGGTGGTTTCGAGATGGTTCTGGAGGCTCGTTCGGATGCTACATATCAAGATCTTCAGCAGGCGGTTGACACACTTCGCAAATATGCGGAGAAATCACCTGAAATCTCTGGACTTTCAACCTCGATGCAGGCAGACATACCGCAGTTGTATTTTGATGTGGACCGCGACAGGGCGAAGATGCAGGGTATTCCGGTGTCGGATATCTTTTCTACGATGAAAGCGTTTACCGGATCGATATACATAAACGACTTCAACATGTTCAACAGGATCTATAGGGTATATCTTCAGGCAGAGGCGGATTATCGCTCACGCAGGGATAATATGAACCTCTTCTTTGTGCGGGCTTCCAACGGGTCAATGGTGCCGATATCGTCTTTGGGGTCATCGCATTACACCACCGGCCCCGGAACAATGTCAAGATTCAATATGTTTAATTCGGCTACCATATCCGGTCAGGCCGGTAATGGCTACAGCACCGGACAGGCAATGGAAAAACTTCAGTCGATAGTAGATGAAAAATTGCCTGACAATATTGGCGTTGAATGGAGCGGACTCTCATATCAGGAGAAGCATGAATCGGGCAATACCGGACTTGTGATCGGTCTCGCGTTTATATTCGTGTTCCTGTTTCTTGCCGCCCTTTATGAAAGTTGGACGGTTCCGTTGGCTGTGATCCTTTCTCTTCCTGTTGCAGGGTTGGGGGCATATCTCGGTATCTGGATATGTGGTCTTGAAAACAACATTTATTTCCAGATCGGTCTTGTAATGCTTGTCGGTCTTGTGGCAAAGAATGCCATTCTGATTGTTGAGTTTGCAAAAGAGGAAGTAGACAAAGGGGTAGATGCGGTCCATGCCGCTTTGACGGCAGCGCGGTTGAGGTTCCGCCCGATAGTAATGACCTCTTTGGCGTTTATGCTTGGATTGCTGCCTCTGCTTTTCGCAACCGGTCCGGGATCAGCCGCACGCAGGGACATAGGAACGGGAGTCTTTTTCGGTATGCTTGTAGCCATAACCGTGGGAATAGTGTTTGTACCGTTCTTCTTTGTAATGATTGAAAAAATGCCTGCAAAAATAAAAAAATGCATAAAAAAATGAGATTGTATTTTATTATCATATCAGCTATATTTCTTTTTTCTTCATGTTCCGGGGTTAAGAATCTGACCAAGGCGAATGTCAATGCACCGTCCCAATATATTGAAAGTGCAGGAACCGATACGTCCTCCATAGCCGATATGAAATGGTGGGAATATTATGCCGATTCTACTTTGAGTGATATCATAAGGCATACTCTCAAAAATAACCGGGACTTCCTAAAAGCTGCTTCACGGGTGGAGGAATTAAGGCGGTTGTATGATATGGAGAAAGTTAACCTTCTTCCATCCATAACAGGGGTTGTGGGAGGTGATTATGAAACTAATAAATATCAAGGGGATCATATTAAAAAGGATCCCGAAACGGATTTAAAAGTTTCACTTAACTGGGAAGTCAATCTTTGGGGGGCGCTCAAATGGTCACGTCGTCAGAGTGCTTCCCAATATCAGGCGTCTGTTGAAGATTTGCGTGCCATGCAAATGACATTGATTGCAGAGGTTGCCGCTGCATATTTCCGTCTACTTGCTCTTGACAATGAACTTGCCATAGTAAAACAGACATTGATTACAAGGAGCGAGGCTTTAAATCAGGCTAAACTTAGGTTTGAGGGTGGTCTTACTTCGGAGACTGTATATCAGCAGGCAAAAGTGGAATATTCTTCTACCGCTTCGCTTGTCCCCAATCTGGAAAAGCAGATTACTGTTGCGCAAAATGCTCTTACTCTTCTTATGGGAGAGTATCCGATGGAAAATTTGAAAAGGGGGAAACTATTTTTGAATGTTAAGCTTCCAGAGTCCCTTCCGATCGGGATTCCTTCTCAACTTCTGGAACGTCGTCCTGATCTCAGGGCTTCCGAAAACAGGCTTGCGGCTGCAATGGCAAATGTCGGAGTCAATTATGCCAACAGATTTCCAAGTTTAAAAATCAATCTTGCGGCAGGCTTTGAGAATGACGGGCTAACTAAATTCTTTGAGTCTCCTTTTACTTATGTGTTAGGAAATATTAGCGGTACAATTTTCGATTTTGGCAGAAAGAAGCGTAAATATCAGGCTTCGATAGCCGCGTATGACCAGGCACGTTATGATTATGAGCAATCTGTATTGAAGGCTTTTACAGAGGTCAGCAATGCTGTCACCACTTATCAGAAAGTGCATCAGAACACATCATTGAAGATTGATCTGCGAGACGCCACTGCAAAATACGTTCAGCTTGCGCAGCTTCAATATAGGGCAGGATCATTGAATTATATTGATGTTCTTGATGCCCAGCGAAGATATTTTGATGCCCAGATAGGAGTAAGCAATGCCTTGAGGGATGAATATTTATCATTGATAAATCTTTACAAATCTTTAGGCGGAGGTTGGGAGCTATCAATAAATCAGCAGGATCGATAATCAAGTTGCTACTATTTTTATAATTGTCAGTAAAATTTATTGCCGGTTGGAAGTCCGTACTCAACCGGCAATAAATTTTTAATAATTAGTAGGTGAGGTGTTTGAAATGACGATGGTAGATTTCGCCATGGCGGATGCCGTCTTTGAGAATCTTGGATTTAAGACGAGACAGACGGGATGAGACAGTCCCGGGCACTTCATCGGTAAGCAATGCAATTGTCTTGTAGCTGTATCCGCATAATGAAAAGAGTAGCAGACGCAGCTCTTTTTCGTTCGGTCGCAAATCTTCAACTATACAATCGGAAATACCTTCCCGAAATAGGTTTACATCGCATTTCATTTCTTTTAGAAATTTTTTGGTGCCGACTTTCCTTTGAATCTTTTTCAGTTCATTTAATTTTGTCGGATCTGTTTCATCTTTACTGTATGCCAATATTCCTTCGATTGCTTTATAATATTTCTCATGAAGTGTTTTAATGGATTCCTTGTCTGGCAAAGAGATATTGTCAGAAGTCTTGGATTCTGTGGTGTTTATATTAGCATTATTGCTATTTGTTGTGATAGGTTTATTTATTTTTTTGTCAGGTGCACCAGAACTTTTTTTCAAAACGTTGGTATTATTCCCTTTTGATTGGTTCTTTCGGGACAGGGATATTCCCACACAGGATATTGCGATAACAATAATTATGAGTATGACTGTAAAAGATTGTTTGTCAGTGAATATGGAATATAACTTCCCGGGGATTGTCTCTTTTGAATTCGATATAAGATTAGTGTGATTCCGAAAATTATTGATCTCGTCTGCTAAAGAAGCGATTGAATCGGCATAGAGGCTTTTGGTAAGAACGTCGTTATTGATAGCTGCCACGTCTCTTTCCATCACATGTTTTTCCAGTTGTTCCCATGGTGAGGATATATGAATGGATGCCACGTCAGCATAGAGATTTCGGGCGTATTCTTTCTTCTCGATCATGGAGGCAACAGTCCAGAAAGTCAGGGACCGATAACTGAGATCCTGTCCGTAAGACCGGCTTTTTTCAAAGTCTGAACATGAGTTTTCATAATTTCTTGAATAATAATGGAGTGTGGCTCTTGCTTCATACAGATCACGTAAGAGATAGGATAAAGAATCAGCCTCTATGATTTGTAGTCCATCGTCGATATGGTTGAAAGCGTCCTTAAGATTGTTGGTTGCAGCAAGCGACAGTGCAAGATCAATATGAGTTGATGCGATATATTTAGGCATACCTCCATTGTTAATGAAAAAATCAAGAGCATTTTTATAATATGTGTTGGCATTGGAAGCAAGTCCATGGTCGGCGTATATTTTACCTATCGATGACATGGCAATACCGGGGTAGTTTTTATCTTTTATCTTCTGACCTGTTTCGATCACTTTATTAAAATAGTTGATTGCAGAAGAGTCATTCCCTGCGTTTAAATAATGGTGTGCTTCCAAGAAGCAGGCAAGCATATTTTTTCTTGAGTACAAGCTTCTTTTAATAAAAAAGGAGCGTGCTATTCGAGACAGGGAATCGTCAGGAAGATCCATTCCCGACTTAAACAGTGCCGCATCTTTAAGTAGCCGGCATGTTGCAATCTGATTTCTTGTAATAAGGACAGATGAGTCAATTTCACTGATTATATAAAGAGATAAATCCGGGTGTAAGTCAAGGAGTGCATCGGCTTTATCGAGAAAGACCATTGCTTTTCTTTCGGTGCAAGCGGATAGAGTAAAAAGAATCAGAATGTAGGATATAATTAATCTTGATATGTGAAAAATTGACTTCATATAATACTTTTTTGTGATTAAAAGATTGGTAATTAATAATTCATTAACAATTATCAATTATCCATTCCCAATTATCCATTACCCATTATGAATTATGCATTATGAATTATGCATTATGAATTATGCATTATGAATTATGCATTAATTTAATCGCTTCCTTTCTCATATCCTCTATGGCAGGGGAAGGTACTTTCTCTTTTGTGGATAGAAGGATTTTCGCTTCATTCTTGGCGGCGGCGGAATCAGCCGGGTGCCTGAGATAAAGCTTCATCATAAGATAATGTGGATAAAGCCGGTTGGGGCATCTCAGCGTGCTGCGACGGAGGTAGTGTTCCGCGCTGTCGCGCATATTGAGTTCGGTGTAGTTCTTGCCGATGATGTTGAGCGGCATCGGGTCGGAGGAGTGAGGCAGCAGATCCATCATCACACCGTTTGATTTCTTCCACTGCCCGCTCTTGTGTAACGCCAATCCGGTCTGAAATAGTACGTTCTGATCAAACTTTTTGCAATCTATGGCAAGAAAAGCTGTTGACGAAAAAACAAAAGCAATAAAAAGCAGCTTCAAAAGAAGTGTCGGGGT
>CAMTMX010000026.1 GCA_947073495.1 uncultured Porphyromonadaceae bacterium | reverse complement strand
CGAACACATCTGCACGACGCTTGACCGCCCCAGCGTTAACAAATATTGGGGAATGGGGTCTTATTTATCGTAGGTACTTATCTTTAGATCATGATAGCGTGGCATTTCTATCTGTATGTCACGCTATTTTTTATTATAGGAATATGTGTTAAGTAACGTGTCCTAATGATATTTTGACCAATCTATATAATTAATGTGTAATTAGGGGTTGTTTTATAAATGCTTATTAACAACTTGGTTAATGAAATATAAAAACAAATTATTGATTAAACTTATTTGATTTGTCGTGGTCAAAGAATCGTAAACAGAACAAAATAAAGAAATAACTAACAAATCATTCAAAGATATGAAGAAAGTAATTTTGAGTCTCGCAATTCTTGTAGCAACCGCTATGGCGTCTTTTGCCGCTACAGACAACAAAACAGAAAACGCTACAAAAGTCTGCAAGTCTACTACTGAATGTCCTGTAAACGGCACATGCCCTGAGAATAAAGAGAAGACCGCTAAATGCTGCAAGGCATTCGAAGGCATCAATCTTACAGCAGAACAGAAGGCGAAACTCGCAGAACTACGCAAGAACTGCACAGCAGAAAGAGAAAAAAATAAAGAAACTAAAGGTAAGAAATGCAATCTTTCTGACGAGCAGAAAAGACAACTGAAAGCCGAGTGCAAGGCAAAATGTCTTGAGGCTCGTAAAAAATATCTCGAGAGTGTAAAATCCATACTCACTCCGGAGCAATACAATCAATTTCTTGAAAACAGCTATCTTTCAAAGAATCACAAAAAATGTGACATGAGAGGAAAGGGAATGAAAATGCATCGCAAGTGTGATGGAAAGAGAATGGATTGTAAAGGCGACAACAAAAAGGCAGCTTGTAAAGCAGACCGCCAAAACAAAAATTCCAACAGGGCGTAAATATTCAACTTGAAAAAATAGTGTGACTGGTTGTTCAGTCACACTATTTTTGTTTGAGAGTATGTCAACTATTATTGAGGATAGCCCGTTCTATTTTAATCAATCTTGCAAAATGCTTTTTAAATCGACTTCTAAAACATATACGGGAGTCGGTTTTTTATCAAGAGCCACTTCTCCGTCTCCCTGGAAAGATTTTTGAACAAAAAGATGCAATTTTTTCTCCTTTTGCCAAAGGTCAGTGTCAAAAGAGGGTTCCCAGGCATCGACACTGAAGGCAGTCAGGTCTTTTGTTTCCCATTTCCCCGCAGGTCCTGAAGTGGTAGAGGCAACAGTTATGCCGGCGCCTCTTTCCAGGTCACGGTAAATGACAGATATTCTGTCACCTTCAGCTACAATACGCGGTCTGGAAATTGGAATCATTTTAGTGCCTCCTCCGGAAAGGGAAAATGGGGTGAGCCGATAGGAAATCGCCGTATTGTTCCATCTTTTGCCGTCATTCCAGACCAGACGGTATTGAGGAATGTCGCTTCCTTCCGATGTCCAGTAAGATACGATATAAGGGGAGGAATTGCTGTCGGCAGTCATGGATGTCTGGTTTATGAGCTCTGAATTTTGAGGAATACGGCATGCATATTCCGCATTTGACGCTGTGATTGGAAGATTGTATTGTGTGCCGTCTGACTTCATCCATGTTTTACCTCCGTCGATAGATTTTGCGTAACATAAATCATGATTGGTCTCTACAAGCCACGACTCTCTCCATACCCACGACACGTGTATCACGTCATTTTCATCGATATATAGTTGCCAATACGGGCTTCTTTCCTCTTCTCCGTCAATAAGGGAATCCTGCACCCTTAACCATTTCTTGTTTTTGACGTCATAGCGATTGATAGCCATATTCCCTCTTCCTGAGGCGCCTGATCTATAGACAAACAACAGATCTCCATTTTTCATGGAGTAAAATTCAGGGTAGGTCACTTTGTCTTCATCAATCCCAGTCATTGGTGTCATCTCTCCTAATTCTATACTGCCCGGCGCTATACTTTTAGCATAACGGAGAGGGTGTCCGTGATGATCGAATGCAACATGGATATAGCCGTCGCCGTCAATTCCCATGCTTATCACATTGTGCCCGTCTTTTACGTTCCCTCTATACCCGGTTTTGTTGATTGCCCAATCCTGTTCTCCGTGTACGCGTTTACCTAAGGTCAGATATCCTTCCGGATCATAATATGAAATATATTGATTGTTAGCATGTGTGACGATAGGATTTGTGCGGAAAACTGCGGTATTGACCGATGTGCCGCTGTATCCTTTTCCCACTTCTATAAGTTTTGAATTTCCGGCAGCCTCTGTCAGTCCGTCGTAATATATAGCGGGAGTGCCGTCACTTTCAAATGAAACGGGAAGCCAAAGATGGCGTGAGTCCGGAAGATTTTTGGGATTCCAGATATCTGCCATAAAAATAATATTATCTCCTTCCTGGAGGATATATGTACCTTGTCCGCCGAATGTTATCTCAGCGCCGGGACCTTTAAACGGGGTAGGGAGCCGGTGCCATTCCCCGAAAAGATCGTCAGCCCACATCATGCGTGCCTCATTTGGAGCCCATCCAGTGCAGCCCGAAGTTATCATCCAGTACTTCCCATCTTTTTTGAAAATAGTGGGGGCTTCGTTGTGACCTCCCGGGAAAAGACGTACATATTTTCCGGTATGCTTGGTAAATGTTTTGTCAAGCTCGGCGATATGCAGTGTAAGGTTTTCTTCAGAAGAATAAATGTGGTATGCCTTGCCGTCGTCATCTATAAATATTGTCATGTCGCGAGCCATCTGTCCTCCCGGAAGATCTCTGAAAGTCAGCATTCCATTTTCGATGTCTTTGCGCCATTCGGGAGTCCACCATTCCTGTTCAAGTCTGGAGTCGTCCGGTTTCTGTGATTTTTTAAGATTCTTGGGCATTTTACCGGGGTTTACACGTGCACTCTTCAAAGGGACGAACGGACCGAGCGGATTATCTGCTACAGCCACCCCAGCCTGAGCGGCGGCATACCCCTTTCCTTTCAATTCATGATGAAACCACATTACATATTTACCCGTCTTAGGGTTGTAAACCACTTTCGGACGCTCAATAGTAGAACCTCTTTCGACTATTGCTCCTTCTTCGTCACTGACCGGCATCACAATTCCTCTGTCAGTCCAGTTTTTAAGATCGGTAGAAGAGTAGCATGCCACCCCCTCTTGAGGCGCTTTATACATTCGGTTCTCTCCATACCAATAGTATATGCCATCCGGGGCTTTGAGAATCCCGCCACCATGACAGTTGATATGATTTCCGTCTGTGTCTCTCCACACACCTCCCTTGTCGGGAGGCAGTTCCCCATGTATCATGCCGACAATGGCGAACAGGGAAAAAAAGAATAAAGTCAGTCTTTTCAACATGTTGTATATAATTATTATTCAAATTTATTCCGTTTGGGTTCCCTTATCATTTTCAGATATCATTGGCTCCTTGAAATCAATCACCCGGTGACTAAGGCTAAGAACCCGGATGGAGTCCGCTTTTATCTCTTGGAGTTTAGAACGGTGTTTGTCATGTATTTCAGGGTCATCGATGAGATCTTGCAGCGGTTCAATTATTAGAGTAAGGGGAGTATGAAGTTCGTTTCCAATCTCGGGGTGTATACCATATGCCGCCTTTTTCTGTCTGTAACCATGTCGCACTGAATTTTTATTCATTACGATATCCCTGCGTCTGACAGGATGTGAACCTGGAAAACCAAGCATTACCCATAGAATTGCAACAGCAACAGCAATATAAATGAGTATTGCCCACCATGTGCTATAGAAAGGGGGATTGATTTTGATTGTAAGAAGCGTTTCGGGGTTTGACCATTTCCCTCCGAAAGATCTGTAGATTATCCTGAACTTGTAGGTGCCCGGTTTAAGATTGCGGAAGGTCACTTCATTGGCTCCGCTTATCGGCGACCATAAATCATTTACACCCTCCATATTGTATCGCAACTCAGTGTTGACCACCTTAGTGAAATCTTGATAATGGAATTGCAATTTTAGAGTGTTGTGGTTGTGCGATACTTTGATATTATCGGAATTCACAGGTATTGTGATACCTTTACTCATATCTTCCTCACGGCTGTCGTAAGCTTTTAGAGAGTTGATGGTGACCTCCCCTTTATTGAATTTAGTAGATGAGATATTTCCGGGATTGAAAAAAGCAAGTCCGTTGAGCGAACCGAAAAAGACTGTCCCGTCAGGTTTAATACATGAACTCCCCTCAAGGAAAGACTTGAGAGAGGATCTGTGGAAGTGTGTATAGGTGTCGGTCTTTCCCGTTTTAGGATCATAGCATGAAATTCCATTCTCAGAACTCATCCATATTCTGCCATTCTTATCTTCTTCAATCGATTTTATATTGATCGATCCTCCCCCCTGGGCTATTGCATGTCTTTTGATTTCGCCTCCGTTGTCAGGAGATAAGCTGACAACACCTCTTCTTGTCGCTATCCATATTCTGCCTTTTGAATCTTCACATACATCATTGATTGTATTAGAAGGCAAACCGTGGTTGACATTCAATATCTTTGTCTCGTTACGGTTAAGGTCAGATATTGTCAACCCTTCCGCGAAAGATCCGATATACATTTTCCCGAGTTTGTCTTTGTATAGGCAGGTTACATTTTTGCCCAAAATGATTTCATTAAGCCTTTTGTCCGGTCTTGCCTCGAGATCTCCGGTGATTCGATATATTCCATTGCGGGTGCCGGCAAGGATATCCCCGTTCCTGTCTTCAATGAAACATCTCACTTCCTTGTCGATAGAATTGACTTTTCGCATTGAGTGGCTCGACATGTCAAACATGTATGCCCCTGCATTCAGTGTTCCGATCCAGAGATTGTTCCTGCTGTCGGCATAGAGTCCTCTTGCAGGAGTATTTTGGTCAATTGTTCCTTGGGGAAGATGATAACGTTCAGGAAGCTTGTCGCTGAGACGTGCTATTTCTCGTTCTCCAGCAATCCATATATCACCTTTTTTATCAGTTGTCATGCTCCATACCGCAGGATGTGGAGGAGTGGTGTCATACTGACCAAATATTGCAACCTGGCAAATTATGGGGGAGTCGTAGCATGCCACGTCGATACCGTCGCTCTGATACCCAATCCATTTGTTGCCGAAAGAATCTTCAAAAATAGTGCTTAGGGAAGAAGAATATAGCTTCTGACCGGGATTCCCATAAAAGTATGGGGTGTGATTCACGAATTTGATATTCTCATCAATTTTCTGGTCTCCTGAGACGATGCTTATGCCTCCCTGGGCTGTTGCGATCCACAGGTTACCGTTTTTGATGCGCCGTATACTCCTCACAGCCCCCGGGAGAATGGAATTAGGCGAGTCGTTATGGGTATACGACCAAAATTTATCCGAATCGGGTTCATAAACTGACACTCCGTTCTCAGTACCAATCCATATCAACCCTTGTACGTCTTCATATATGGAATAGACTGTGTTGCCGCAGATTGTGTTATTGTTCCCGGGTTGATATTTGTAGTTCTTAAATTTATGAGTGGCGATATCTACGGTTGTAAAGCCTTCGTTTTCATGACCGATATATAATTTGTCGCCGGTTTGGTTCTCAGAGGTACATAATATTGACAAGGGGAAACCTGTCGGTTTTTTGCCGAACAGGGGCTTTGTATCTCCTGTTTCCGGATCAAGTTTTTCAGGTAGGTTTTCATAATGCACCACCCATATTTTATTGTCGTGAGAAACTGATAAAGATGTAATTTCAAGTGTCTCAATTGATCCCTCAAACGGGAAGATCATCCCGTCTTTATAATCATATATGTACAGCCCGTCATGTTTAGATCCGATCCAGACCTTGTCAGGATCGACAGGGTCAGCAACGATGCAATTTAGGTCGGCAGTGCCTAATCCGGAGTTCTCTGCATTGAATGTCTGGAAACCACTCCCTTCAAATCGGCTTAAACCGGAATTGGTCACTACCCATACATAACCATGTTTGTCCTGTCCGATGTTTTTGATGTAATTGCTTCCTAAACCATCTTGATTTCCAAGATGAAATTTATAGAAGCGGGATACACCCGCGGATGAAAGTGCCAGTGAGCACATTGTGGAGAAAAGAAAGATGAGAATCGTTCTCATGGAGATTGAGCGTTAAGATGATTGTAAATTAGATTGTAAATTAGATTGCAAATTTAGCCAAAAATTCTTTAACTGCATAATTATATGCTTTAGCGTAAATATAGTTAAAAGAGTTAATTATAATTATTATGGTTATTCCCTTCTTGTTTCTGCTGAATATACTCTGACGGAGACACTCCAAATTCCTTTTTGAAAACCCTCCTGAAATATGCCATGCTGTTGAATCCGGTGCGGAAAGGGATATCATACATTGCCACTTCACCACTGTCTAACAGCTCCACAGCTCTTGTGAGCTTGATTTTACGGATAAATTCATTTGGAGTCAGTCCTGTCACGCTTTTCACTTTCCGATAAAGAGTGGAATGGCTCATACACATCTTGTCAGTAAGGAAAGGCATGTCCATATCCTCTATCTCAATGTTGTCCTCGACAAGTTTGCGGAGCTTGTTGATAAACTCTTTGTCGACAGGTGAGAGTGTCGCTACGTTGTCTTCAATTTGCTGATTATCATTGATATTTTGAGAAATTGAGGGGGTAATTTGTTGAAGATTAGACGGTTGGGATATAAACTTCATCGAGAGCCGGTGTCTTGTGTCGAGAATATTATTTATTCTCGACATAAGCAGACGCGCGCTGAAAGGTTTTGTCATATAGGAGTCTGCTCCCGAGTTGTATCCCTCTTCCTTGTCGAGCATTGAATCTTTTGCCGTAAGCAATATAACCGGGATGTGGCTTGTCGCCATATCCGATTTGATTTCATTACACAACTCGATTCCATCCATCTCGGGCATCATTATATCGCTTACCACAATGTCCGGCAGGGTCTCGCGCACTTTGTCAAGACCTTCTTTCCCATTTACCGCGCATTCCACATCATATTCCCCGGAGAAAGAACTGACAATATAGTCTCTTACATCCTCATCATCTTCCACTACGAGTACGTTAAGGCGTTCCGGCTCTTTGGGCGAATCATTAGCAGCCTCTTCCTGGTCAGGTTCGATCAGTTCGACAGGCTGCTTGTGCAAAGCGGCGGGATACTTGTTGTCGCGTAAGAATCTGACGGAGAATACACTCCCTTTCCCCTTTTCGGATTCCACACTTATTGTGGCTTCATGCAGTTCCACAAGGCTTTTTGTAAGGGCAAGCCCTATATCTGTGCCGGCTACTTTCTTGTTGTGGCTTGCCTGATAATATCGCTTGAAGATATGCGGAAGCTCTTCGGGTGCGATCCCTTCACCGGTGTCGCTCACCGAAAGGATTACATATGCTACGCCGTCGATCACATCAGGACGTAGTGAAACCGTGATAGAACCTTTACGCGTATATTTTAATGCATTGCCGATCAGATTATTGAGAATAGAGGTTATCATGTCGGGATCATAATACATATCGGTATCTTCAAGTTCCGACACATCTATCGTGATGCTGACGTTTTTATTGCTGTTGAGTTCTTTGAATCTCAAAGCGATCTCCCTTACGAAATTGGCAAAATTCCCTGAAACCACTTCAAGCTGCCTATGTCTCGTTTCAGTCTTGCGAAATTCAAGGATGCCGTTTATGAGATTGAGGAGGCGCATTGAACTTCCCCTTATCACCTGCAGTTTTGATCTGTGTTTGTCGCGCAGTTCAGGATCGTTTATCAGGTCTTCGATGGGGCCTATTATCAGGGAAAGGGGAGTGCGGAGTTCATGGGTCACGTTGGTATAGAACACGAGACGCTCCTCATTCAGGAGGAGATTGTTTTTACTGTTCTCCTTTTCGATTGCCAGATTTTTCTCCAGATTGAGTTTATATTTATAGAAATATATTACAGAGAAAATAATGGCAGTCAGTACTGCAAGATACAACAGTTTAGCCCACCATTTCAGGTATCCCGGAGGATCGATTTTAACTTTCAGAAGGGTCTCCGGTTGCGACCATTCGCCTCCAAATGTGCGTGTGCTGACTTGAAATTCATAAGAGCCTGGCTCAAGATTCCTGTATATTGCTTCATTGTCTTCCCCCACAGACGACCACACATCGTTCACCCCCTTCATATTATATCTGATTTCAGTGTTCAGAGCCTTCGAAAAGTCTGTGTGATGAAACCGTATTGTGAATGTGTTGAGATTGTGTGGGAGAGTGATTTTGTCGGAATTGACCGGGATGACAATTTCCAAATTGCTGTCTTTCCGGTTGTTGTTATTTGCCAAAAGTGAGTTGATGACTATGTCCCCTTTCTTATATTCATAGCCTGTCAGATGCGATGGGTTGAAAAATGCCATCCCGTTAAGCGAACCGAAAAATATGGTTCCGTCGTTGCTTACGCATGAACTGCCCTCAAGGAAAGAGTTGAGTGTGGATCTGTGGCAGCGGGTGTAGGTGCTGATTGAATCAGTCTTGGGATTATAGCAAGAGATGCCGTTTTCAGAACTCATCCAGATTCTGCCGGAATCGTCTTCTTCTATCGACTTAATATTGACAGAGCCAGCCCCGTTTTGTATCTTATACTTTTTGATTTCGGCATAATTATCGGATGAAGTGCTTACTATACCACCTCTTGTGGCTATCCATATATTCCCTTTCGAATCTTCATATATGGCGTTTACCGCGTTTGATGGAAGTCCGTTAGCTATATTGATGAAAGTAGGGTTGCCAAGATTCCTGTCCAGGATTGCCAATCCTTCCCCGAAGGTGCCTGTCAATAGATTTCCATATCCATCTTTAAATATGCATGTCACATATTTGTCGGGCAGCAATTTGTTCATATTTTCTTCGGGATAAGCTTCAAGGTTGCCGTTGATTCTATATATCCCGTTGTGAGTGCCGGCAAGAATTTCTCCATTGGTGTCTTCTGTGAAACATCTTACCTCGCGGTCGATACGGCTTATCTTTTTTATCGTCCGGGAGGTTTTGTCAAGCAAATAAGCGCCGGAATTGTAAGTGCCTATCCAGAGATTGCCGTTTTTGTCTGCATACAATGTCCTGACCGGAATGTTGTGATCCTGCGAGAGTCCCGGAAGAGAATATCTTTCGGTACCTACGGATTTTAATATTGCAATTTCCCGTTCACCGGCAATCCAGATATCTCCGTTCTTATCTTTTGTCATGCTCCATATGGCAGGGTGGGGTGGGTTGCTGTCAGATTGTGCGAATGCAGAGACCTGCCTGATAATTGGAGACGAATATCCTACAACATCAATGCCGTCGCTCTGGTAGCCGATCCAGATGTTGCCATATGAGTCTTCATGAATGACATAAGGTGAAGAGGAATATAGTTTTTCATTAAGATTCCCAATGAGTGAAGGTGTCAGGTTTGTGAACAGAATTTTCCCACCGATATGCCTGTTGTCAGACACAATGCTAATTCCACCCTGGGCTGTTGCTAACCAGATCTCTCCATTTTTCATCATATGGATACTCCTTACCGCCCCCGGCAATATCGACCGTGGAGAAGAATCATGAATATATGAGAAAAATTCGCGGGTGTTTGGATCGAAAACAGAAACCCCGTTTTCAGTGCCTATCCATACAAGATTGTACGGGTCTACGAATATGGAATATATTGTGTTGCCACACAAAGAACTGTCATCACCGGGAATGTGTCTGTAATTTACAAAATCCAGAGTTTTAAGGTCAACTGTCGTGAATCCTCCGTTTTCGTGTCCGATGTATAAAAAATCGCCGGAATTATCTTCCTTCAGGCACCATATTGGCAGCGGAAAATTTTCAGGACGGGTCTTGAAAAGCCGTTCTGTCTTGCCGGTGACTGGATCAAGTTTTTCCGGGGGTAGGTGGTAATGTGTGATCCAAATTTTGTTGTCGGAAGATACCGACAGCGAGGGGATGTCCGGTGTATATAGTTCTCCTTTAAATGTCGAGATCTCACCGGTGTTGTAATCATATATAAAAAGTCCGTTATGGCGCGATCCGATCCATACTTTGTCGGAATCGGTGGGATCTGCTACCATACAATTAAGTTCATTGCTTCCCAATCCAGAATTTTCAGTATTGAAAGACATGAACCCTGTACCTTCAATCCTGCTTAGTCCGGATCCTGTCACGACCCATACATGTCCATGGCCGTCTTGACCGATACTTCTGATATAATTGCTTCCAAGCCCGTCATTATGGTCGAGATGGGATTTGAAAAATCGAGTTGCGCCTGAAGCGGAAAGCGACAGGCAACATAATGATGTGAAAAGAAAGATCAAAATCGTTCTCATGGTTATAAACTTCAATCGGCGCCATCGTGGCGGCTCAAAATGCAAAATTAGCCAATAATTCGTTATTCGGGGAAACATATATTTCAAGTGTGGGTATTTTTTTGTCATAATGAAGATTTGACAGATTCGTCAATTGATGAATGAAAGGAGAGTAAGGGTCTGCTGAATTGAGTTATTTGAGCTGAAGAGCTTGCTAATTGTTTGGTTTTTAATAATTAGTAGGAATGAGGCAATGTCTTGAATTGAATGTTAGTCTATAATGAAATATTATTACATCAACTTGACAGAAAAATCCCGATGCCAAATGTGAACAGGTATTAATTTTGCGGCAAAATTCAAAAAATACAGGTATTAATCACAACTACAGTTAAAGTTTGTTATTAGGTACTGCTTGCAGGTTTATAAGACTTAAGGTAAAAAAGATTGTTTATTCGCTCAGACATTTATTTTTTAATTAACCTTAATATAAATGAAACAACGATTTTTAATTTGGCTCACTTTCTTCTTTGCAGGAGCAATGAGCATTTATGCGCAAGACTATTCCTTCAGGGGAAGAGTGCTTGATTCCACCGGAGAACCGTTAATCGGAGCTACCGTGAGAACTAAAGAGAAGCCGACAAACGGTGTTGTCACAGACATCGACGGCAATTTCGTTATCAATGTTGCCAAGGGAAATACCCTTGAAGTCACTTACGTAGGATACAATTCTCAGGAAGTGGCGGTTACCGGACAGAATGACATCACCATTACGTTGTCTGAAAACAGCCAGGTGCTCGAAGATGTAGTCGTGATCGGCTACGGCACAATGAGAAAGAAAGATCTTACCGGATCTGTCACTCAGATTAATCCGGACAAGATTGCCGATCAGAATCCCGGTACAGTACAGGACCTGTTGCGTGGCACTCCCGGACTTCAGATCGGATATGACGCTTCGGCAAAGGGGAGCGGCGCATCTATCAAACTTAGAGGTGAGAACTCGCTCGGCACAAACGTAAGCCCGATGATTGTGCTTGACGGCATGCCTTTTTATGGAGAACTTTCTGAAATCAATCCGGATGACATCGGTCAGATTGATATTCTTAAAGATGCCTCTTCCACAGCTATCTATGGTGCGCGCGCAGCATCCGGAGTCATAATCATCACTACCAAAAAAGGTAAGACCGGTAAACCGACTGTCAATTTGAGCGCGAACTTCGGAGTGACAAATAAAAGCGCTTATAGAGACTATATGAATGCAGACGAATATATGCGCTACCGTGAAGACTATTATATGATGAACTATACATATGGTATGGGTGACAATGGTCTTTACGGATACTACAATGTGAAAGACAGCAATGGCAATCTTGCCTATCCTCAGGGATATTTCAACAATCCGTCAAGACTTACGGGATCAGCCGTTGAAGAATGGCAATCCAATACCGGTGTGAGCGGTTTCGGTGCGGCTTCAGGTGAATCTGCGCTATCTCTATATGCCCGTCGACTTGAAATGAACAATGCGGATCTTGTATTTGAGAATTTTCTTGCAGGAAGAATCTATGATTGGAATGACGCTACATTCCGTACCGGTCTCAATCAGGATTACAATGTAAGTCTTTCAGGCGCTACTGATCATCTCAATTATTACCTTTCCGCAGGTTACCTGCGTAATGAGGGTGCAGTGAGAGGTAACGACTACAAGGCGTTTCGTGCAAACATGAAATTGAACGCAAAGGTCACAAGCTGGTTGGAACTTGGTGCGAATGTCAACTTCCAGGAGCGTACCGACGGTGATATCCAGGTTTCACTCGGCAGCAACTATTGGGACAACAACATGCTCCGCAATTCCCCTTATGCTTCAATGTATACTGAAGACGGCGGATACCAGCAGTATCCTATGACCGGGAAACAAACCAATGGCGGTTACAACTACTTCTTCGACCGTCAGTTCTATGATCTTGACAAGGGTTACACTAACCTTAACACAATTTTCACTGCCAAGGTGAATCTTCCTTATGGTTTTACTTATTCATTCAATATCTCTCCGAGGTATCAGTGGTTTCATGATTATTACTTCATGGACTCAGCCCTGCCGAATGCGGCTGCCAATTCAAGAGGCGTGAACCGCGAACATTATAAGGCTTTTGAATGGAACCTCAACAACACTCTTACCTGGGATAAGGAATATGGAGACGTGCATCATGTGCAGGTGACTCTCGTACAGGAAGCCGAGGATCATAAAACATATAAAGACAGAATTGAGGCACGCAACATTTCTCCCACAGATGCGCTCGGATTCCATTGGACTGACGGAGCAAACAAGGAGCAGAGTGGATTCTATACCTATGATTCCCACTATAGCGGCGCATCTTATCTCGGTCGCGCATTCTATAGCTACGATAACCGCTATATGATCACCGCTTCATTCCGTCGTGACGGTTTCTCTGGATTCGGCCGTAATAACGTATGGGGTAATTTCGGTGCTGTAGGTCTCGGTTGGAATTTCTCTGACGAGAAGTTCATGGAATCTACCCGCGACTGGCTTAACAATGCGAAGTTGCGTCTCTCATGGGGTACCAACGGTAACCGAGACTTCGGTGCAAACGGTTCTACAGACCCCTATCTTACCATGGCAAACCTTTCAATGGGTGGATCAATGGTATATTTCAACGACGGGACATCCACAATTGTGAAAAGTCTTTACATGAACCGTCTTGCAGCTCCCAACCTGCGGTGGGAAAAGACCGAGGCATATAACATCGGTCTTGATTTCGGAGTGATCGACCACCGACTGACAGGTGCGATCGACTGGTATTTCAAGAAGACCAGAGATATG
This sequence comes from uncultured Porphyromonadaceae bacterium, assembly GCA_947073495.1. Taxonomy (GTDB): domain Bacteria; phylum Bacteroidota; class Bacteroidia; order Bacteroidales; family Muribaculaceae; genus Lepagella. The sequence continues at coordinate 25,418 of CAMTMX010000026.1, read as the reverse complement.
ATCATGAACCAGCGACTCCCGTCGTTCACAGGCTTCAGCAGTATATATGCCAATCTCGGCGAAGTTCAGAACAGTGGTATAGAGATTTCATTGTCTTCCGTAAATATAGAGAAACAGAATTTTACCTGGACCACTTCTGCCGGATTCTCATACAACAGAAACCGGATCAATCATATTTATTATGACTATGATGAGAACGGGAAAGAGAATGATGACACTTCAAACGGATGGTATATCGGTCATCCGATCGGTGAGATATGGTATTATGAAAGCGACGGGGTATGGCAGAACACTCCTGAAGACATTGCGCAGGCAGCTTTGGTCGGACAGCGTCCCGGCGACCCCAAAGTTAAAAACAATTATACAGAAGACGACCGTATCGTGACTAATGCCGACGGCACTACAACACGTATCCCGGTTTATAATGACAAAGACAAGACATATCTTGGCACCACAAATCCTCCGATCTATTGGAACCTTAAGAATGATTTTGTTCTTTGGAAGGATCTTACAATCTCTTTCTCCCTTTATTCATACATGGGGCACAAGAGCCTTGCATCATACTGGCTTAATCAGGACAATGGGGGATCTCAGGTGATCAATGCCTGCAACCTTCCTGCTAAAGAATACTGGACACCGGAGAATGCTACTAATGATTATTGCCGTATCATGGCTGTAGGCCCCAATACAGGTCTTGCCGGTGGTGTCAGCAAGCTCTATAACCGAAATTTTGTCCGTCTTGACAATATCTCGATCGGATATACCCTTCCACAAGCATGGACACGCAAGGCAATGCTTGAAAAGGTGCGTTTTACAGTAAGCTGCAACAACGTATGCACAATCTCAGGCTGGGAATACGGTGATCCTGAAACCGGCGGTCTCGCCCGTCGTACATTCAATTTTGGTGTGAATGTGACATTTTAATTTTACGATTTTAAAGACACAATCATGAAAATTTCAAAATATAATATTCTGAAGGGATTCTCCGCAGTTGCTGCGGTATCGATGCTTTCCGGATGTGCGGACAATTTCCTCGATCAGGATCCCTTGTCATTTTTCGAGCCAACGAAGACTTATACCACAGAGGCTGGTTTGAAATCAGCTCTTGCACAGTGCGACCTGCACTACAAGACAATGCTCATGGATGGAAACGGCAACGTGCTTCCGATTGCTTCCGTATACTTCATGACAGATATAGGTTTGTATGCCAAGACTGATGCGGGTGGCGGTATCATGGATGATTTTGCCAACAAGATCACTCCGACTTCAGGTATGGCAGGCGGTGGCGACTCCAACGCGATGAGCCGGTTCTATTCAGAATCATGCAATGGCATAAAGTATGCCAACACGGTCCTTTCATATGTGGATCAGGTGGAAGGTCTTGCGGAAGACGTGAAGAACGAATACAAGGGACGTGCCTATTTCCACAGGGCATACAAGTATTATCACATGGTTCTTCTGTTTGGCGATATTCCATTGATCACAAAGATAATCGACAAGGCAAAACAGGATTATCAGTCCACTTCTAAGGAGGCTATCTTCAAAATGCTTGTTCATGATCTTGAATTTGCAGTAGAACATGTTCCGAGTCAGAAAAATATGCCTTACTATGGTCCGGTTAATAAGGAAGCATGTATGCAGCTTCTTGTAAAATGCTATCTTACAGTCGGAGAGTTTGCAAAGGCTGAGGCTATGGCTTCTGACCTTATCAACAACCATGGTCTTGCCCTCATGCAGCAGCCATTTGGCGAATTTGTTCCTTCGGGAAATGCAGAGACATGGAATGTGGAAAGAAATGTGATGTGGGATCTTCACAGAGGACAGAACATTGCGATTTCATCAAACACAGAGACCATTCTTCCGATTCTCAACTATCATAATGAGAACTTCACTCAATATCTGACCATGCGCGCACTCGGAGTGCATTGGAGCAACGGCGATATCATGGATCCTTCCGGAATCGGCTCCCCGACCTACAACTGGTCGCGCGGAGACGGCGAATACAGTTCTGATCTTGACTGGCTGAGAGTGCTTGGACGAGGTATCGGCTGCTTCAGAACTTCCCACCACTACAACAAGACAATCTGGTGCTATGATGGAGAAGTCGATACTCAGGACCTCCGTCATAACCGTGCAATAGGCAACTGGGTTGAAATGGAGGATATCAGATATAACAGAAAAAATTCTCCTTTCTATGGTAAAAACATGCAGCTTTATGCCACAGAAGATTATGTTGACGAAAATGGTAACGTCACTATAGAGAAAGGAACCCTTCTTTGCCGCGACACAATCCGCAGCTGGTATCCTATCCCTCTGTACAAGATGTATATTCTTGATAAGGCGGCTGAAGAAAACTGGTGGGCGAATCAGTTTAACGGAGCCACTATGGGATCAGTACCTTCTAATGGCAATATGTATCTGTTCCGTCTGGCAGAGACTTATCTTCTCCGTGCGGAGGCAAAATTCTATCAGGGTAATGCAGCAGGTGCTGCACAGGATGTTAATGTGGTGCGTCAGCGTGCAAACGCCAAGAAAATGTTCAGCACGGTTACAATCGGCGATATCTGTGATGAACGCGCAAGAGAGCTTTATATGGAGGAATGGCGCCAGCCAGAGTTGACACGTATTTCATGGTGTCTTGCAAGAAGTGGCCAGCCCGACGAATGGGGTAATACATATTCTCTCGACAACTGGGACAAACAGAGTGGCACAGACCTCCAAGGTGGTAGCTATTGGTTCCAGAGATGTGTGCGCTACAGTATCTTCAACCATGGTCCGATTCTGTCAAAGGTTGAATTGAACTATCAGGTAGACAAGCACAATCTATTCTGGCCAGTGCCAAATTCAGTGATCACAGCCAACATCGGAGCAAAACTCCGTCAGAACTATGGATATGATGGTTATGATGCCAACATCCCTATGTATGAAGATTGGCAGGAAGCTGTTGCAAATGAGTAAAAGCTCATATAGAAATTAATAAAAAAATTCCTCTTCATTTGAAGGGGAATTTTTTATTGGCGGTCATCCAATGTATGTTGACATAAAATTGTACTTTTTTGAATGAAAAAATCCCTTATTGAAATTACATTTATTATTAAATTTGCAAAGAAGATGCTCCTGAAAGAAGCATAGACTTCTATTGACGGAACAAACCCAATAACAATAATCATGAATCTCGATATAATGAAAAGTATTTTAAAATCTTTACCGATCGTTGTCGCGGCTGTGTCGATGAGCATTGCCGTTGACGCGGCTCCCAAACAACCGGATGCTCTTAAGGAGGCTTCCGATGTGAGGGGGATTATTTCCAAAGTAAACAATTACTGGCAGAAGAACAACAAGGCTGAGGTGAATCCTTTCTGGCACCATGCGGCTTATCACACCGGCAATATGGAGGCGTATCGCCTGACCGGCAATCAGGATTGGCTGGACTATACTCAACGCTGGGCTGAACACAATGAGTGGAAAGGCGCAAAAAGTACTGACCGCAGTAAATGGAAATACAATTATGGCGAGACCGATGAGCATGTGCTTTTCGGCGACTGGCAGATATGTTTCCAGACTTATGCCGACCTCTACAACATTCTTCCGGACGACAGGAGAATACGCAGGGCAAAGGAAGTTATGGAGTATCAGATGTCTACACCCAACAACGATTACTGGTGGTGGGCTGACGGTCTTTACATGGTCATGCCCGTGATGACCAAGATGTATAAGATCACAGACAATAAGAAGTATCTTGACAAACTTTACGAATACATCACCTTCTCCGACAGCATCATGTTTGATGCGGATGAAAATCTGTATTATCGTGATGCAAAATACACCTATCCCAAGCATGAGAGCGTAAATGGCAAGAAAGATTTTTGGGCGCGTGGCGACGGCTGGGTGCTTGCCGGACTTGCAAAAGTGCTTCAGGATCTTCCTGCGGAATATATCCACAGAGATTTTTTCGAGAAAAGATATAAGGACATGGCAGACGCTGTGGTGGCATGCCAGCAGCCTGAAGGGTATTGGACTCGCTCTATGCTTGACAAAGACCATGCCCCGGGCCCCGAGACTTCAGGCACGGCATTCTTTACTTATGGTCTCCTTTGGGGAATAAACAACGGATACCTCTCCGATTCAAAATATATGGATTCGGCACGAAAGGGTTGGAATTACCTTAAGACGACAGCACTTCAGAAAGATGGCAGGGTCGGTTATGTGCAGCCGATAGGGGAGAAAGCTATTCCCGGTCAGGTGGTGGATGCAAATTCTACGGCTGATTTCGGCGTCGGAGCTTTCCTTCTCGCAGCATGTGAATATGTCAGGATGCTTGAGGCAGACCATTCTCAAGACCGTGCCTATTGGGTGGATCTCCTTTATAAAATGGCACATCCGGTGTTGAGCAATATGTCGAAAGGGGAGTTGCAAAAGAATATGCTCGTTGAGGTAAGTCCAAACTGGGACGGTAGAAACAAGGGAGTGACCTATATGGAGACGTTCGGCAGACTCATGGCGGGTATAGCCCCTTGGCTATCTCTTCCAGACGACAACACGACAGAGGGTCTGAAAAGGAAAGAACTTCGCGACATGGCACTCGCTTCTTATAAAAATGCCGTTGACCCTCAGAGCCCTGACTATCTTCTTTGGAGAGGTCACGGACAGGCGCTCGTAGACGCCGCTTATGTGGCTGAAAGTTTTCTCCGGGCATACGATGCTTTGTGGATGCCCCTTGACGACACCACAAAGAAACGTTATGTAGAAGAGTTCACCCAACTCCGCCGAGTGGATCCTCCCTACACCAACTGGTTGCTGTTCTCATCTACTATAGAGAGTTTCCTTGCAAAGGCAGGAGCGGAATGTGATGAATATCGCGTCAATTCGGCTATCAGAAAGACAGAGGAATGGTATGTCGGCGACGGCTGGTATGCCGACGGACCCTCTTTTGCATACGACTACTACAGCAGTTACGTGTTTCACCCGATGATGCTTGAGACATTGCAGGCAATGAAGGATGCAGGCAAATACACCCGCATTCACTATAGCAAATACTACAACCGGGCAATTAAAAGAACTCAAAAGTTTGCGATTGTGCTCGAAAGAATGATTTCACCTGAAGGGACATTCCCGGTTTTCGGAAGGTCGATACCTTACCGTATGGCGACCCTTCAGCCGCTGGCGTTGATGGCATGGTATGAAAAACTTCCTTCAGGGTTGAGCAACGGTCAGGTGCGTTCCGCTCTTACAGCTGTTATGAAAAGAATGTTTGATGGGAAAGACAATTTCAATGAAAAGGGTTTCCTTACTATTGGATTTTCCGGCAGGCAGCCAAACATTGCTGACTGGTATACCAACAACGGCTCTCTCTACATGACCTCACTTTCATTCCTTCCTCTTGGACTTCCGGCTACACATCCATTCTGGACCGACGCTCCGGCGGCATGGACCAACAAGAAGGCGTGGGGTGGCGAACCCTTCCCGAAAGATCATCATTGGGCAGATGATGAAAAAATATACGATTTGTTCTAAAAAAGATTAGACATTCTCTAAGAATGGCGACTTCCGTAATGACCGGAAGCCGCCATTATTTTTATTGAGCCGGCAATGTGATGTGGATTGACAATCCCTTGCCCGGATGATTATGTAATCGGATATCTCCGCCGTGCAATCGTATGATCTGTCGGCTAAGGAACAATCCTATCCCGCTACCGTTTTTCTTCGTAGTTACAAAAGGTTGGAATGGATTCTCCGCGATTTCGTTAGGAAGACCTTTCCCGTTGTCGACTATGGTAATAAGACTCCTGTCTGATGATCTTGTTGCGGTTATGCTTACAGAAGGGTTTGGAGCATCCTTTACTGCTTCCAACGAATTCTTGATGAGATTGACTATAACCTGAGACAACAGGCTCTCGTCTATGAATAAAACAGTTTCTGCACCAATATTATAGTCCACTATCCCCTTGTGGGTAAATATTGATTCCTCAATGCATGAAATAGATTTCTGAAGTTTGTGGAAAAAGCATGCTGCATCTACCGTTTTTTGTTCCGGTGGAGGCAAATGTGTGAGTGCATGATAGGAATCAAGAAATCTTTTTATCCCTTCACTTTGACTTTTGATAATTTCCACCGCCTCTTTCCTTTCAGGTTCTCCATAGTTGCCGGGATTGTCATGTATATCTGTAGATAAGGCTACAATAGGAGCTATTGCGTTTCTCATCTCGTGGGTCATAACCCTGAGAATACGGTCATAATAAAGCTTACGGGTTTCCAGCTCTCTTTTGTTTTTCACATACATGGCTGTGATCCGGTTCATGCTTTGTGCCATTTCAAACAGTTCCGAATCATTTGGGTCTGCTTCGAACCTCATGCTCGTGTCATTCATCTCCAATCCTCTTACAAATGATGACATAGAATGGATCAGTTTGCTTATAAACGATTGGTTCATAAAGATGAATAAGGGAATGGTCAGTGAAATTAAAATCCCCGGTGCTACATGATGTGCGGAGAATGTTATTGCTGCGCATGCCGAGGCAACTATAATTGCCAAAAGCGTCAGGAATATTTTAAATTTGAAATGCTTCACTTCTTCTTTAGAATATTGTAGAGTGTCTGTCGGTTGACTCCTAATTTTTCAGCTGCTGCCGAGAGGTTGCCGCCGCACATGTCGATCACATGTCTGATATGCGACATTTTAAGTTCATCAAGAGTCATGTCATTTTGGAGCTTCTCCTTTTCCTCTATTTTGCGTGCGTTTACCATAGATTCACGCTGGAGGTGTGTTTCCCTGTTTTTCTCTATTGCACGGTGAAGCTTCTCAATCAGATCTTTATTGTCCCAGGGTTTGGTCACAAAATCCTCAGCTCCGTTTTTCATAGCCTCTACGGCAAGAGGGACATCGCCGAAAGCGGTGATAAGCACAACTGCAGGAGCCTCCTCCCGTTCTTTTATATGAGAGAGCCAGAAAAGACCTTCGCTGCCGTCGAGATGGGTATTGTCGAAATTCATGTCAAGGAGCACGGCATCCACATTTCCTGCATTTAGAATTGCAGGGATAAGTTTTGGATCGCCGACCGTTGCGACTTCATCAAATTCTTTTGCCAAAAGCAGCTTTAGTGTGGTCCTGACAGCCGCATTATCGTCAATAATCAATAATTTCATGTTCAAAAATATTTTACACCGCAAAAATACAATAAAATTCAATTTTACAACCTTGCTATCTCAAAAATTTTACAATCCTGTTTGGGATGTCCGAAATAACTTCATAGAGTCGACCGCTACTCGCTTGTCAGATATGTTTTTTAATTGTGGAGAAGCATATTATTGGTATTATGGCAAATTGTATTTTGAGATTAAATGGTAAAGGGTCTTCCCTTCGTCGATAGATGGAGTAAACTTTACAAGCACATTCAACTTGATTTTTTCTGTAAGCATTCCGGATTCTTTTTCAAAAGACATCCAATCGCGGATTGTATCGGCGACACAGACGTCTCCGGCAATGCCACAGATGTCGATCTGACGGATATTTTTTTCATCGATTATATGTAAGATTCTTTTGGAGGCATTTTTGTTTTTGAAAATGGAATATTCTTCCGTTTCCGGATTTTCACCTTTGTGAAGAACCGTCGTTTTGTCAGCCACATGCAACAGTTCATCCATTATGGCATCCCATATCGCCGCTCCGACAGAATCGGAGACACAATGTACAGGCCATTCACCCCCTTCCGGCTTGAATGAGCAATGGCGCATCGGATGCCGGTCTGCTGTCACAATTATATGGGCATATTCATGACTCTTCATACGCATATATTCAGAGAGTGCGTTCATGGCAATCTCTGCTCCGGGAACGGGCAGCGTACCGGTTATAAAGTCGATCTGAGGATCGATTATCAACAGCAACTTGTTTTCCATATCAGGTGATATTATCAGGTCAAAACAGTTTAATCTATATATTTTCTTGACATTTATTTAAACGCAGGGGATACCCAATTTCGTTTGCGAATTGAGTATCCCCTGCGTTTAATGATTGTGTTAAATCTTTAGTTACTATGTTTTCATTTAAAAACAATCGGTGAGCTTGTCCGTTATATATGACGGATGCACCTTGCTGTAGGGTGTCGGTTTCGCTTTCATCCATTTGTCAAGTGAGGGTGTATGATTGATTGGTTTATTCAAAGAAATATATAGAAATGAAAAAACTGGGAATTACATTTGCTGCTGTTGCGGCATCCTGTATGATATTGGGATCATGCACAGGAAAGACATCAAAGGAACTTATTGAAGAGGGTTCCACAAAAGATTTCTCAATAGTAGGGCAGTGGCGTATGGAGAATATAGCTGTAAATGATTCTGATTACGTAAGACCGGCAGAAGTTACACCTGACGAGGAGCAGTATGTGGTCTTTACTGACAGCACGTATTCTTTCCACACCAATTGCAATACAATATTCGGCTATTACACACTTTCCGGTGATTCACTGAAATTTGATGATGGCGGAATGACCCGTATGGCATGTCCAAATACAGATTCGGAACAGATTTTGATACGTGTCCTTCCTGATATCCAGACTTATGAGGTGCAGAATGACTCAGTGGTTCGTCTTAACGGCACCACTCCTGCCGAATGCATAATTCTGGTAAAGGAATTAAACAGTATTGCAGCAGAATAATATTCACCGGATCAAACGTGTGATTGCGATTATGAATATGTACATATTATTGAATCGCTGGGTGATAAACTCTGCGATTTTTTATGAAATAAAATTTTTCCGTTGAGAGGTTAGTTTTTTGATAAGAGAAGGGTCATATATATGTATGACGATAAAAGATGACATAGAACGCCTTTTCCGTGAGCATTATGCCGCGATGTGGCGGCTTGCGATGCTCATACTCCGCGAGGATGATGTGGCAAGAGATATTGTGCACGATGTCTTTGAAGCGTTGCTCATATCCGGTCGGTCAGATGTTTCGGATGCGTACCTCCATACTATCGGTTTTGGGAAGAAAGTGAAGCAGGACAACGCACCTTCTGTGAAAAATTCATCTTCATCCGGCATTTTGCAATAACAATCCGATCATTTGTTTTTCAGCTGGATTGGTATAGCTGACCTGAGGGTTTCCCCTATAAAATAGGGGATATTTCAGGTCAGCGATTTCCGGATTATCTCCAGCACATGAGCATATTCACCATCTCGGGATAGAGATAGTCAATATAGGCTTCATTTGCGTAAATGATACTCGCCTGAGCTTTTGTAATCTCGGCTGGTATGAGATTGTGTTTGATGGCGTCAGTGTGGATTCTGTAGTTTATTTTCGACAGTTCTCGCTTTGCGGACCATCCCAGTTGTTTCTGCTCTTCTTCTTTTAGCCGTTGAAACTCCTTGACGAGGTATAGTTCAAATTCAACAGATGCCCAGCTTGCGAACTTAAACGCTATGTCTCGTTGTGCATAGGTTCCACCGTCTCTTCCTAATTTATTAATGATACCTATTGCACCTGTTAATTCTATCCAACGGCTTGGACTCATTGTAAAAGAATTCGACCCGGCTTCTCTTAAAATGGGGTCGAATTCGACCCCATTAAAATCTGGATTGTTCAATGATTCCCATAGCCCAAGGTATTCGAGTGTATTTTTCACTCTCATCCAATTTTTTACAACATCCTTAGGTTCGACAGAATTCTTCTGACGAGCAATGTCTGTGATACAAATGTAATCTATGCCATTTCTGGCAAGAGTTCGGATTGTGGTGTCTTTTACTACTAATTTAGCCATTCAGTTTAGGTGGATGAGTCTCAATTTATTATTTGTTTCAGCCACAATGCAAAGATAATCATTTTCATCAGATTGAACAACAGTAGGAAAAAGGATATGTTTTGGATGTCTTGCGGATGCGTCTGTCATGAAAAGCGCATGATGGTAGTTGATAGAAAGTATAGTTCCACAGAATGTATGAGATTTTGACAGCCATTTGTATGATTATTTGACACATCTAATTTTTCAGATGTTGCTAACGTTCTGATATTTAATAAAATGTGAGTTTGGCACGCAATTGGATATATTCAAGGTTGTTATGAAGACAACTTTTACAATATTATCAATCGCAATGTCAATTGCCGCTTCTGCTCAAACACCCTGGAGTCTGGAGCGATGTATGGCATACGCGGCGGAGCACGCCTCGTCAGTGGTGCAGGCTCGTTGGGATGTGGCTTCCGCGACGGCTACACGCAATGAAGCGTTGGCTGATTTTTTCCCTTCGGTATCGGCGCAGCTGGGCGCACAGTTCAGCTGGGGCCGTAACATCGATCCGGAGACCAACACCTACAACGATATCACGACATTCAACAACGGCTATGGCATATATGCCTCGTTTACTCTTTTCGACGGCGGACAGACGATCAACCGCTATCGGCGTGCACGCAGCGAAAGGGAACGTTATCTCAATTCGGTAGAGATGAAACGCGACGACAGCGCCATAGAGGCAATGCTTGCCTTCGCGGATGCTTATTATTATCGAAATTCCATAGCTATCTCGAAAGACAAACTCCAACAGAGCGAAGTGATGCTCAAATTGATTAAGACACAAGAAGAATTGGGTGTAAAAGGGGTTCCCGACGTGGTTCAGGCCGAGGCAACGGTTGCAAACGACCGATATGAACTCGTTCATCAGGAAAACCTGTACAATCAGGCTATGCTGTCTCTAAGGTCGGCTATGAACCTCCCTTCAACGGAGCTTTTCGAAATAGACACCACATCAATAATAAAGCCATTCATTGCAACTGAAGAATCTCCGGCATCGATTTATGAATCTGCATTACTCACTAATCCTAAAGTCCTGGATGCAGAGATGCAAGTCAGGGCAAGCAAGTATTCCTACAATATAGCAAAAGGGAACATGCTGCCGTCGATAAGCATCAATGCCGGAATTTCAACTTCATATTATAAAAATCTCAGTATAAAATATCAGCCGCCGACTTTCAACGAGCAATTCCGCAACAATCTTGGTGAATATATATCAGCTACACTTACCATTCCCATATTCAGCGGCTTGAGCCGACTGTCGGGTAAAAATCGTGCGAAATACGCTTACGAACAGGCTAAGGAGCAGTCAAAAGAGCAGCGGCGTCGGCTTCACGATGATATAGAGTCTGCAGTCATGGACCGAGACGGATATGCGATGGAGATTCAATCTCTGCAGGCAAGGGTAGAAGCGGATGCTGAGGCTTACCGCCTGAACAAACGCAAATATGAGGAGGGTCTGCTGTCGCTGATCGATCTGCAGATCTCTGCCAACACTTATTACTCTTCGAGAGTGGAACTGCTGCAGAAACAGATGCTTTTCTTATTGAAAGATAAACTTGTGGAATACTACAAAGGGAATAAACTATGGATGTAAAAATAGAAAAGAAAAAAGGTATAAAGGGAATAAAACCGGCATATTGGGTTTATGCAGGATTAGGGGTTGTGGCAATTGTTCTGATAATATGGCTTTTAACAAGTGATATCGCCACTACCTATAAGGTGGATAGGGAAGGAATCAATATTGCTGAAGTGAAATCACAGAAATTTGATGACTATGTGCGTGTAGACGGTAGGGTAGAACCGATCAGAACCGTCCAGATAAGTCCTGAAGAAGGTGGCATAGTTATGGAAATGGTTGTGGAAGAGGGATCACAAGTACGTAAAGGTGATGTGATAATACGCCTTAGCAACAGCAATCTTGATCTTCAGATTCTCAATGCGGAGGCTGAACTTGCCGAAAAGCAGAATATACTCCGCAATACGCAGATATCTATGGAGCAGGATAGGCTCAACAATCGCACGGATCAAGCACAGCTGGAACTTGATGTGCAGAGAAAGCACAGAGGCTATATGCAGAAGAAGAAACTTTTTGATGATAAGCTTATAGCCAAAGAGGATTACCTTCAGGCAAAGGAAGACTATGAACTGGCAAAGAAGCGCCATTCGCTTATAAATCAAAGATTGAATCAAGACAGTATCTACAGGCTTGCACAAGTGGACCAGATGGAAGACAATCTTGCCAACATGCAGAAAAACATCCAGTTGATTCGCAAGAGAAAGGAAAGCCTGGACGTGGTAAGCCCTATTGACGGGGAACTCGGTCTGCTCGATGTGGAACTCGGTCAAAACATCAGTGCCGGACAGAAGATAGGGCAGATCAACGACCTTACTTCATATAAGGTGACAGGGCAGATAGATGAGCATTATATCGACAGGGTTCACAAAGATCTTATCGCATCTTCAGCACGCAATGAACGTGACATGAGTCTTCGTCTGCGCAAGGTATATCCTGAAGTGAGGGAGGGTAAATTCAAGGTGGAATTCGTTTTCACTGGAAGATGTCCCGACAATATAAGAAGCGGACAGACATGCTTTCTCAGCCTTCAGCTTGGACAACCTGTAGATGCCGTGGTGATACCTAAAGGCTCTTTCTATTCCACAACAGGAGGAAAGTGGATATTCGTGGTGGATCCTTCCGGGAAGAAGGCTTATAGAAGAAACATACGCCTCGGTCGCCAGAATCCGGAATTTTATGAAGTGCTTGAGGGTCTTGAACCCGGAGAACAAATCATCACAAACGGTTACGAATCTTATGGCGACGCGACAACACTGACAATCAAATAATGAAACGATATGAAATCCTATTTTAAATTTTTAAGTAGAAACAAGGCTTACACGGCGATTGACGTTTTCGGTCTTGCCGTAAGCATGATGTTTGTGGTCCTTATAGGATGCTACACATGGCAGGAAAGCCATGTCGACAAGCAGCATGGCAAAGCCCACAGAATGTATTATCTCGGATTGGATATGCGTGGAAAAAAAACCATGGGATCCCACTGGTACGTGCAGTTCCTGTTGAAAGACAAGTTTCCTGAGATCGAATCCGCCACAGCATTATTTAGAGACGGCAGATGGTTTGAACATGAAGACAAGAAGATATACACCAACTGCTATTATGTGGATTCCACATTCTACGATCTTTTTGATTTTAAACTGACACAAGGAGATCCGAAGACTGTGCTCGACAGCCCGAGTAATATCGTGGTGAGCGAGGAATACGCACGTAAGGTCTGGGGTGATGAGGATCCCATCGGTAAAAGTATATTGTTCGATGCAAATGTGGAGCCATTGGTTGTGGCAGGTGTCATGGAGCCTATGAAAAATACAGCTTTCATGACATCTGAAAAGACGCCTGTAGACATGCTGTTGAATTTTTCGATGATTAAACATATCAACTGGACGTTGGTAGATTCGCATATGGGCAATGCAACCGGAGTGGAGGTTATCCTGCTTGCAAAAGATGGGTATGACCTTGTCAAAAAGAAAGACGAATATGAAAAGGCTCTAAAAAACGATTACTGGATTTTAAATCTTCCGGAGAACAACATACATCTCGAAATATATCCTTTCAAGGACAGTTACTTTTCGGAAGTTCAATCCGGTCATATTAATTCCGGCGATATAAAAATGATAAAACTGCTCTTCAGTGTCGGGCTCGTGATATTGCTTTTTGCCATAATGAACTATATCAACCTTACGGTGGCTCTCGCGGGAAAGAGAGCCAAGGAGATGGCTACGCGTCGTCTTCTTGGCGAAGGCAGGCAGAGCATTATGTGGCGTCTGATTGGCGAGAGTGCAATTCTGTGTTCATTTTCAATGATATTGGGTATCGCGCTTTCATTCCTGATGCAGCCGTATGCATCGGCTCTCTTGAAAACTCCTATTGATATTGTTGGCTGTCTGAATGTCTATACTGGTTTATTCCTTGTAATTATCCTTCTGATAATGAGTGTTACATCAGGTATTGTTCCCGCTATAATGCTTGCTTCCATGAAACCTATCGAGGCGGTGAAGGGTGCTTTCAAGAGAAAGTCAAACATGATATTCGGGAAAATATTTATTGTTATACAGAATGTCGCCACTATCGTAATGATAGCCTGTGCCATTACAATGTATCTTCAGGTGCGGCATCTCATAAATGCGCCTCTCGGTTACAATCATGAGGATATAATTGACATTTCTTTCCCATATACTGAAGACAAAATACATGACGGTGAGTTGTTCAGGGAGGAACTGCTGAAACTGCCTTGTGTGGAAAAGGTAAGCTTTACATGCGGATATCCCTACAGCAGAGGAAATAACGTGACCTTTACTCATGATGGTCGTACTGTATCATTTCAGCAATTCATTTCTGATACTGTTTTTATGGATATTCTTGGATTGAAATTGAAAAAAGACAATAGGTTAGCCTCTGAATCCAAGCCTTTCATAAACATGCAGGCAATCAATGAGCTCGGACTCAACGAAGATGCCACGGATTTCATGTTCTTAGGCAGTCAATATCCTATAGCGGGTATATTGGAGGATTTCAAAATTGGCAATGTGCTTACTGAGCAGCATCCGGTTATGGTCTTCATCCGGAAACCGTTTGTAAATTTTACGCCATGGAATGTCCTTATAAAAATAAAGGGTGACAGACAGCAGGCACTCGAGCAGGTGAGGGATGTATTCGAAAAAGTATATTCCAAAGAACTTTCAGATTCTACATTCGATTTGCCGTACATGAGTCAGAAGATTGAGAATGATTTCGACCAGCAGGAACGATTGTCGGTAATTCTTACGGTTTTCGCGCTAATTGCAATCATGATATCTATGCTCGGACTTATGGCAATGAGCACATATTACGTTCGCCAGCGTTCGCTCGACATAGCCGTTCATAAAGTGATGGGCGGTACAAATATGCAGGTGATGTCAAAACTCGTCCGTACATTCATGATTTATGTAGTGATCGCTGCAGTCATATCAATTCCGGTCATCTATTACCTGATGAATGACTGGCTGGCGCAATTCAGCTACCGGATTGATGTTTACTGGTGGATATATGCATCTGCTGCATTCCTGGCAATTGTGATATGTTTCATTTCGGTTGTGAGCCAGTGTTCAAAGGCAGCAAATACCAATCCGATAAATGCTCTTAAATAACATTTTTATAATAACAAATAAAAAGGAAATAATTATGATACAGATAGATAATCTAATAAAAACATTCCGTACCGATGAAGTCGAGACATTGGCATTGCGTGGGATATCCCTTAATATTGAAAAAGGGGAGTTCGTGGGGATCATGGGTCCGTCAGGTTGTGGAAAATCAACCCTGCTGAACATTTTAGGATTGCTCGACAATCCTACCGGCGGCACATATATGCTCAACGGCAATGACGTGACTAACCTGAAGGAAAAAGACCGTACGTCATTCCGTAAAGGTAAGATAGGATTCGTATTCCAGAATTTCAATCTGATAGAAGAACTTAACATCGAGGAGAATGTGGAACTTCCTCTTCGCTATCTCAATATAGGGGCAAAGGAAAGGAAAGAGCGGGTGAAGGAGGCTCTCAAACGAATGAATATCCTACACCGTGCAAAACATTTCCCGCAACAGTTGTCGGGAGGTCAGCAGCAGCGTGCGGCTATCGCGAGGGCTGTAGTGACGAGACCGGAACTGATTCTTGCAGACGAGCCGACAGGGAATCTGGATTCTGTCAACGGCAAGGAGGTGATGGAGCTTCTCACGGAACTCAACCGGGAGGGATCCACAATCGTGATGGTAACCCACTCGCGACATGATGCCGCCTACACACATCGAGTGATAAATCTCTTTGACGGGAAAATAGTGGAGAAGACACAATTATAGTTTCACATATCAATTTGCGGAAGACGAAAATAATTACGATATTTGCATCATGAAAACGCTGCTTGTGGTTGATGATAACAAGGATGTGCTTTCAGCGGTCAAACTGCTGATGAAGTCAAAGGTAGACGAGGTGGTCACTACACCCGACCCCTCGTCTATACCTCAGCTTATCCGGAAACATAAACCACAGGTGGTGCTTCTCGACATGAATTTCCGTGCCTCGGTCAATAGTGGCAATGAGGGTCTCTATTGGCTTCGCGAGATAAAGGGGATTGCGCCAGACATCGCTGTGGTGCTGTTCACAGCTTATGCCGACGTATCTCTTGCCGTAGAGGGAATGAAGATCGGAGCTTCCGATTTCATTGTGAAGCCTTTTGATAACACTGTTCTTGCCGATACTCTCATCAATGCTTTTGGTCGCGACAAAGGGAAAAAGATTAAGCCTTCCGGACCCAAGATGCTGTGGGGTGAGTCTCCCGCTATGCGGCAGGTGAGAATGATCGTTGAGCGTGTGGCTCCGACAGATGCAAATATTCTGATAACAGGGGAAAACGGCACAGGCAAGGATCTTCTTGCCCGTGAAATACATAGGCTGTCGAAAAGGTCGGGCGCCCATATAGAGACCGTCGACATGGGAGCTGTGATCGAGACTTTGTTTGAAAGTGAACTTTATGGTCACGCCAAAGGAGCTTTTACCGATGCCAGGTCGGATCGCGCCGGTAAATTCGAGACTGCGCACGGAGGAACCCTCTTTCTTGACGAGATAGGCAACCTTCCTTACCATCTGCAGGCGAAGCTTCTGACTTCGTTGCAGCAGAGAAAAATAGTCAAGGTTGGCTCAAATATCCCTATTGATATAGACATACGTCTTATTTGCGCCACCAACAAAGACCTGCCCGGAATGGTGGCTGAAGGAGCTTTCAGACAGGATCTTTTCTATCGTATCAACACAATCACCATAGAGCTTCCTCCGCTCAGAGAACGACAGGAAGATATCCCGGCGCTCGTTGAGATGTTTATAAAGAAATATGCCGCGATTTATTCCCGCCCCGAGGTGAATGTCTCCGAAGAAGCTTTGGCAAGACTTTGCGTTCAGCCTTGGCAGGGAAATATCCGACAACTTGAGCATGCCGTGGAGAAGGCAATGATTCTCTCAGATCGTAGCCGGCTCGGTATTACTGATTTTGACCTGCATGAACCTCAGTCTACTATGAGCGGACAAGCCACTACGCTCGAATCGCTGGAACGCAATGCCATAACAACGGCTATCAAGATGCATGGCGGGAATATGTCGGAAGTGGCGCGGCATCTCGGCATAACAAGACAAACCTTGTATAACAAACTACGCAAATATGGTATCTGACATCTGGAAGAGGTGGCACATGATTCCGGCGGCATGGATCGTTTCCTCCGTGCTATTGGCTCTGTCTGCGGGGTATTGCATTGCCTTGCGGAATTTATTGTGGTTGCCCCTCCTCATTTGCTCAGGCGTATGCGCATTCATGATGACGAGAAATATTAATCGGATAATCAGACAGATGCGCTATATCATTGAAGCTACACTTGCCGGTGATTTCTCCTATAAATTCCCCACTGTCAATGTCAGCAATGAGGAACGCGCCTCCAATATGATACTCAACAGTATTGTCAGGCATCTTGAAGAAGTCTCTCTTGAGGCACGGAAGAATGATGCATTCCTGACACAGATCTTTAATATGGGGGATATCGGGCTTGCTCTTGCCGATGCAAAAGGAAACATTACGATATGCAATGACATGGCGCTTCGTTTGCTCGATCGGCAGGCTCTCACTCATGTCTGTCAGATACCTTGCGAAGCGGATGCAGAACTTATAATCAAAAGAAGTGAAGTGACGGTGAACGACAAAATCTTCACCTTGTTCACGGTTACTGATTTACGACGGCGGATGCAGGTTGTGGAAGTGGAATCCTGGGAAAAATTGATACGTGTGCTCACCCATGAAATCATGAACTCGCTCACTCCGATACAGTCGATAGCAGAAACTGTGAGTGGCAAAACATCTTCTAAGGAGATTATCGAGGCTTTGGATACCATTTCATCAAGCAGCGGCAATTTAATGCAATTCGTGAAGAATTTCAGGGAATTCAGTCTGCTGCCTGAGCCTCGGATGAGAGTGCTCTATCTGAAGCCGCTTCTTGAATCTGTCATAAGAGTTGCTAAAAGCTATGAGAATGCCGACAAGATTAATTTCACCCTTGTGTGTTTCCCGCCTGAGCTAATGGTTTATTCCGACGAGTCGCTTCTGAACCGCGTGCTCATAAATATCGTCAAGAATGCTATTGAGGCTAATCCTGATTGCATAACTGTAGAGGCTGAGGTGAAGGCAGACGATTCGGTGGAAATAAGAATTTCCAATGATGGTGAATTGATACCGGAAGAGACTGCGGAACATATTTTTACACCATTTTTTACCACCCGCCCATCCGGAAACGGCATCGGGCTTAGCCTGTCTCGGCGAATTATCACACATCTCGGGGGAACGCTATCATTTAAGACCAGACCTATTACCTCTTTTTCGATTAATTTATAATCTAAGAGTATGTTTACTTTTGGCATAAGTTAGGATTTCTACGATTGCGTCACTACCCACACCACCCGACGCAATGGTATAACCAAAATGTATTCTAATCTGACTTCTGTTATCCACGATGGTGCCAAATGTGTGTAGAAAATATGCGATTTGGCACGCTGATGTAGCGAATACAGGCAAATCGATTCGCGAAGGTGCCAAATCAATAAATTTTCACCCACATTTGGCACCATCGTAGATTTTTTATTAAATTTGCAGCCTAAAACAAATACTATGATAGGAAGAAAACAAGAAATAGAACTGTTAGAGCAAGCATATCATTCTAACCGATCAGAGTTTATTGCCATCTACGGTCGCCGCCGAGTTGGCAAGACATTTCTTGTAAGGCAATTATTTGCAGATAAATTTGCCTTTACATATTCAGGAATGCCAAATGTCTCGACAAAGGTTCAGCTATATAATTTTTATAGAGAACTACAAGCGCAGGGTTGCAAGGCTCATTCTGCGCCAAAAAATTGGACTGATGCGTTTTTTATGTTAAGGGAGCTTGTGGCTTCTAAACCGGAAGGCAAGAAAGTCATATTTCTTGACGAATTGCCTTGGATGGATAGTCGTCAGTCAAGTTTTCTTCCTGCATTTGAAAATTTCTGGAATGCGTGGGCATCTGCACGAAACGATATCCTTCTGATAATATGTGGCTCTGCTACATCATGGATTGTGAAGAAAATTCTTCATAATAGAGGGGGGCTGCATAACCGGCTAACGAATCAAATTTGCCTTCAGCCTTTTAATCTGAAAGAGTGCGAGGACTACGTAAAAGAAATGAATTTGCCATTAGATCGCCAGCAGGTAATCGAGGGATATATGGTATTTGGTGGAATCCCCTTTTATTGGTCGCTTCTTGAACGGAACAAGAGTCTCACGCAGAATATTGACTTACTATTCTTTGGAAGGAATGCGAAGTTGAAAGATGAATTTCAGGAACTCTATAGGTCATTGTTTACCAAGCCGGAAGTTTATGTTGAGATAATAAAGGCTCTTGGAACTAAAAAAGTAGGCATGACGAGAGACGAAATTATCAGTTCCGCAGAACTTGATAGCGGAGGGAAATTGACCGGTTATCTTGAAGATTTGGAAAACTGTGGCTTTATCCGCCGTTATCAGGCTATTGGATCTAAGACAAAGAATGCATTGTATCAGTTAGTCGATAATTTCACGTTATTCTATTTCCGTTTTATGGATGGAAAGAATATTACGGATACAAATTACTGGTCTAAGATTCAGACTGCGGCAATATATCACAACTGGTGTGGACTCGCTTTTGAGCGTTTATGCCTTTTGCACTCAGAGCAGATAAAGAAGGCTCTTGGAATAAACGGAGTAATCACAAACGAATATTCATGGCGCACCACTGCCACTGACGAACATCCCGGAGCGCAGATAGACTTGCTGATAGACCGCAGTGACAAGGCAATAAACCTTTGTGAAATAAAATATTCCGACGGGCCATATACCATTGACAAGAAATATATGGAAAATCTACGCAACAAGGCAACTTTATTTCGTCAGTTGACAAAGACTCGCAAAGGAATTGCCCTGACAATGATAACAAGTTCCGGACTTGTGAAGAACTCCTATTCAATGAACAGCATCCATTCGCAAATCACAGCCGATGATTTGTTTGTGGACGCATAAATCAACAACAATTTTCTTTTCACCAGCCCACATATATAGTTTGGTTTAGTTTGTCGGGCATATATAAAGCCCGAACCAAACCAATCCGACTTATAACATCCATCACGGTGCCAAATCTGCATAAAAAGTATGCGATTTGGCACCGTGACGTAAGAATTTTATAAATATACCAATCCGAGGAACCGTTTTAACCTATTGACTGTTTTGATTTTGTAGAGTTAGAAAAAATCGCTAAATTTGCACCGTCATCGATCGAAGAACGAAAGACTTGGTTGACCGCATTACCGCAAATGCGGTTTTTTCTTTTTTGAAACTTGCGCATATAGTATGCGCGATTGGCTGGTCAACGCAGAAGTCGGTAATTAAGCACTTTTTTTAGGCTATGTTATTGGAGGGGATTGTGGACATAATGACTGGGGAAAAGAAATTGCATTATCCGCATTTTTATGGTGGTAGCCGTAGAGAAGCGGATTTTTCTTGCCCTATTATCATTGAGTTACGAAATTTTTGTTGTAACTTTGCGTATGGCAGATAACCGACTCTTTGATAAGCATTGCGCCAAGATCATAGGCGTGGCGCGTCACCGTATTTCTACTGACGGCGACGGCGTGACAACTCTTGTGGCTTTTCATGGTTGTCCGCTCCGTTGTTGGTATTGTCTGAACCCGCAGTCGCTGGGCGACGGGAGCCGATTCAAAGAGTATTCGCCGCAGTCGCTCTATGATGAAGTGAGGATTGATGAACTTTATTTTCTCGCCACAAATGGCGGCGTGACTTTCGGCGGCGGCGAGCCTTGTCTGCATCCTGATTTCATCCGTGAGTTTCATGGGCTTTGTGACCCGACTTGGCAGATTAATCTTGAAACATCGCTCAATGTCCCGACTGCCCATATCGAGGAGTTGCTCTCGGTAGTCAATACCTTGATTATCGACATCAAGGAAATGAATTCAGACATTTACCGCAGCTATACGGGTCAGAGCAACGACCTTGTTCTTGACAATCTCCACCTGATTGCGGAATCAGGACGACAAAACGACTGCATTATCCGCATACCGTTGATACCAAACTATAATACAGACGTCGACCGCGAGATTAGTCGCAAGGCTCTTGAAGATCTCGGCTTCACCCGATTCGATTTATTCACCTACCAAATCCGCAAACACTTACTATGGCACGAGGAAAACAGACCTGCAAGATACTGAAAGAGATACGCCGACAGATTGCCGAGGCCAACAGCATCGAGTTCGTGACATCGGAATGTCGCTTAAAGGGCGACTGCCTCGGCACATGCCCCAAATGTGAGGCCGAGGTGCGTTACCTTGAGCAGCAGCTCCGCGCCCGCTCCCTTGCCGGGAAAGCCGTTGCCATTGCCGGAATCTCAGCAGGGATGATTATCATGTCGGGGTGCAGCGGCACATCATCATCGAATCAGTCAAACGAAACATTGCAGGGCGAACCGATCGAAATAGCTGATACATTGGATTTCGAGGGCGAAATTGATGAGGAATGCTTATTATCCAAAACCAGAGATACAATTTTCAATTCTACAATCGAAGTTTCAGGTATCAAAGAAGGTGAGATAAGCCATGATCCTAATGAAGTAGTAACACAAGGTGAAATGCCGGAAGAGCGGCCGAAAAATCCGGATGAAAGTGGAATTTACAGTTGTGTTGAACAGCTGCCACAATTTCCGGGAGGTCCCGCTGAAATGTTACGTTTCATAGGTCAACATTTGAAATATCCCGAAGAGCAATTAATGGAGGAGATTCAAGGTCGTGTGGTAGTACAGTTCTATGTTGACACATTAGGTCGTGTTTGTGAGCCTAAAATAGTACGAGGTAAAGATTCTGCTCTTGACCGTGAGGCTTTACGGGTAGTAAGATTATTCCCTAATTTTACTCCCGGCACTATTAATGGCAAAAAAGTCAATACATATTTTACTCTTCCCATTACATTCAAATTACCCCCAGATTGATTATGGCACGAGGAAAGCAGACCTGCAAGATATTGAAAGAAATCCGTAGGCAGATAGCTGAGGCGAACGGCATCGAGTATGTAACTTCGGAGTGTCGTTACAAGGGCGACTGCCTCGGCACATGCCCCAAATGCGAAGCCGAGGTGCGCTACTTGGAGCAGCAGCTCCGCGCCCGCTCCCTTGCTGGAAAAGCCGTAGCCCTTGCAGGTATCTCGGCAGCATCCCTCGCCATGCTAATGCCTATCAGCACAGAGGCACAAACACAGCAAGAGTGTCAAGCCTTTATGAAAGGGAGCATACCGGTAATGACTGATACAATCACAGTCAAAGGCATAGTGCTGAGTGGCGACACGTTACCGGACGGCGGTATATCAAAAGAGCCGTTAATCGGCTGTACTGTATTCAATCGCCGTAGTGAGAAGGGAACCGTCAGCAATATTGACGGTGAATTCAGTATTCCGGCAACCGTTGGAGATACACTGGAAGTAAGATATGTCGGTTACAAAACAAAAAAGATTGTAGTAACCGAAGATATGAAGAATACCTCGATAACACTTGTTACTGATCCATCGGCATTGTCAGGATTAGTGGAAGTAGTTGCCGGCATGGTACCTGTGGCAGGCCGGGAAGATTTTCATTTTATCGACCTAAATGTCATTGATGAAAAAGGGAATCCGATTAATCCTGATAATCTATATAGAGAGAGTCCCCGAATTTACGGGAATGGTGAAGAGGATACGCATTATATACATCCCGATTATGTAGACGAGAAACATCCTTGTCGCATTTATTGGGATGCAGGAATGCGCGATGAAGACGGCAAGCCATTAAAAGAAGCTACACTCCGTATCGAGGCAGATGGCTACGACGACCCTGTGATAATCAGTGTCAAATACCCCAAACGCAACGCCAAGAAAACCATCAAGTTCAAACACAAAAAGAAATAACGATGGCAATAATATCAAAATATAGAAAGGGAGCATATATGACAACGATATTGCCATTGCTTATGCTGGTGATGTGCATTGGAATGCTTTATCTGTTCATTGGCTCGTTGAGCGGGGACGGTTTTGCTTATACATCTATATGGTTGTCAATCGCATTACTGTTTTTGTCCGTTATGTTTGGATGGCTCGCTGTATTATCATTCAAACTTTATAGCCGGAAAGTAATTGAAGGCAACGAGTTGAAATATTATATGCCATACATTCCGTTTCTCGTATTCTACAAATATATTGACGATTATGAAGCAAAGTATTATGTAAGGACTTTTAATAGATATGGAGCGATAATATACGGCATTTGGTTGATTAAGAACGGTAAATTAAGGTATGAAATGTATGGAAATACTTTCAGAAATCTACACGAATTAGGTAGTGCTATCAAACTTCCAAGATACGTTATAAAAAAACCGGTGCTTCCGTTTACATTGGCTGCATATCAAATTGGAATGAAACGAGTAAAAACAGAATAAGCAATGATGGATCAAATTGGTAAATTCATAGCTTCGTCTGTTGTCATGTTCTTATTCATGTTCAGCCTGATGTTCTGCTTCGATTCGCCCAATATACCGACCAATATCCTGTTGGTCTGTGCAAACGTGCTGTTTTGGGGCGGCATTCTTTGGCTTATCAACAGGAAAGGAGGTAAGCGATGAAATTGACTGATAAACGATTTTGGATTTGGATAGCCATAATTGGTCTTGTGCCGGTTATGATGGGAATCTTTGCAGGTTTTGTCCTTGAAGCAACAGGCACGATTTCGGAACTATTCCAAGTAATAAACTTAGAGTTGTTTTTACTCTGGGAAATCTCTTACCAGATAGGCGGAATGCTCACTTATCGCAAATTTCAAGACTATGGTTGGTTAAAAACTGCCTTTCTCTGTTGGGGAATCGTATGCTCCTCATTGCTTGGCTCATCATTCCTGTGGGCTGGAATAAGAATACATGACGGGTTCAGTGGATTAGCATATTTCATGATTTCGGTTATTTCATGGGGGTTCGGCATCCTTCCACTAATGGCGGGTACGTGGCTCTATAAAAACAAATTCGATAAGATATGAAATTCAGGACTATCCTCATACTGGCAATATGTTGTGTAATAATTGGTATTTACGCCATCTATAATTTTATCTTGTTGCCGATTCTGGTTTATGCGTGGGCAACGGTGGCATTGCTTATTACATCAAATAGGAAACAGATAAAACTCAACAGTGTAGCATTTCTGAATAAATATAGTTGGTCATATTTTGGTGTATCTATCCTGCTCGTTTTGTTGGCAGCAGTTAATTCAATCGGATATAGTAATGGAGCCAAAGAATACCGAAAATGCCATAATGCTCAAATAAATGATACTGTCATCAGTTTAGACCGTTGGGGCAAAATGGGTAATAAGATAAATCTGACAAACGGAGAATCGTATGGAGTATTTATCGACCCGCTTACTGAAGTTATCGAATTGGAAAATGTAATACAGAAAAAGAAGAATATAGTGACTCTCCAAAAGAAAGCGCACGATGATACAATCGTTTTCGTAGATTCACACGAATATAAGTGGACTTTTGTAATTGCTGATCCATCATTAAAAACTATCTTTGAAAAATAATGTGATTTCCAGAATCCATATTATTCGTAAGACTATGAAACCGACTGATAAACGATTTTGGATAGCGTGGCTTGTTCTGCTTCTTATGTCGATTGTGAGTTGTATGGCAGAAGGCTGGAGCGAGGATACGGCATTGCTTGGTGCGGCTTATGCACTGTCGCTATTATCGGCATGGCTATGTCACAGAGTCAGACCGAGAGTAGCGTTAGGCAATCTGATCGTGATGATAGCCTATAATGCCATATTGAGTTACAATCTTGTATTTAATGGCCAATATGGAGCCGGATTGACATGGTGGCTTTTCATACTGCTGCTGAACACCATCCATTCAATGTGTTTGCTGATTTTTATCCTCATATCCTCTAAAAAGCGGAAAACTGCCGAGAGTGAATGTTGACTCTCGGCAGTTTGGAAATTATTTCTCCGTCGGGTTGAAATAGAGGAAGGTTTCTTCTATGTGTCGGGATTTTTCGAGCTGGCGGGTGCGGTTCTTAATTGAATCCTGCTCATGTTGTGTGCCGACTGCAAAGATTTTTTCTCGTCGCAGTAAATCTTCCTGTTGCTTGCCTTCCCACCAGAGTCTTTCGTAGCGATAGAGCCATTCCACATCTTTTAGCTTTGAGTTTTCGTTGAGCTGATAGAAGAATCCGTAGCCGAAACCTCCGGCGGCGAGGACTGCGATTATGAATATGATGTATGACCACTTTGGGATTGCCGCCCAAACTGCGCCGTTCACAAGATTGTAGATGCGGTGCATCGCGGTATCTGCTGTTGCATCTAATTTCTCGTAACGCTTGTTGACTGCTTTGTCGGCTGCTTTCTGTGCAATTTTTTCTATCTGTTCATCTGATATTTCCGAGGCAGGATTAGGCGATTTTTG
>CAMTMX010000025.1 GCA_947073495.1 uncultured Porphyromonadaceae bacterium | reverse complement strand
ATGGTTGAAATAAAGAACTGCCCTTCTTCTCTTGCAGAGGGATTTAACACTTATAGCCCGAAGTCCGCCAAATTACTATTTCGTAAAACAAAAGTAAATCCGGTACTTGGATTTGACATTGACGAATTCCGAAATGTCGGCGAGATTGCGGATGCCATGCACCGCATATCGATTTCAGGCGTTCAGGAAAAAATTCCGGCTATTATAAATGCAGATGCAATCAATATAGCAGGCGACAATGAACGTTCTACGCATATATTGAAACCTGCGCCGTGGGACAAGACTCTCCGTGACCGCAAGATGATTCCCGCAAACGAACATCTTACTATGCAGATTGCCTCACAGATTTACGGAATACAGACCGCAGCAAATGGTCTTTGTTTTACGCCCAAAGGACAACCGGTATATATTACCCGCCGTTTCGACATCCTCCCTGACGGGTCAAAACTCCCGTTGGAAGATTTCGCCTCGATAATAGGCAAGAATGAACAGACCGCCGGACTCCAGTTCAAATACAACGGTTGCTATGAGGATATTGCCAAAGCGATTAAGGCAAATGTCGCCGCATGGATGGTTGACATGGAGCGATTCTTTGAACTTGTGGTATTCAATTATATCTATGCCAACGGTGACGCACATTTGAAGAATTTCTCTCTTATTCTTGATGGACAGGATTACCGTTTAGCACCGGCTTACGACCTCATAAATACCAGCCTACATGTCAATGGCGATGACTTTGGCCTTGATGGAGGTCTGTCTTCTGATTTAGAAAAAAGCGATGTTTACGACAGAACCAGCCATCCCTGCCGTCCCGATTTTGAGAGGTTCGGCGATAGGATTGGCTTGGTAAAAAAACGTATAGACAGATTTTTAAACAAATACACCGCTTTCCCTGAAGGCGCAAAGCAACTTGTTGAACATAGCTTTCTCACCGACAAACTGAAACGCAACTATGTCCGCATCGTAAATGAGCGAATAAGTCGGTTCAACAGGACCTCCGAATAATCTCAATTTAATAAAACCATGATAAAATGTCGAAAGCAAAACTAAAAAAATAACTTAGAGCGCGTCGTAGTTGCAACGCCGGCGTTTAACTTCGGCTACAGTCTGCAGTCGGCAAACTTATTGTCCGCTCTATGCCCACATCACGGATGAATTGTTCATCGTGACTTACTACAAGCAACGTTCCTTTGTAGTTTTTCAATACCGCCGCCAATATCTCCATACTTGCTATGTCGATATTATTAGTCGGTTCGTCGGCAATGATCATATCAGGAGCCTGCCCGCAGACAATCAGGTAACATAATGCCAGTTTCATCTTCTCTCCCCCGCTAAGGCTACCACATTTCTTGTCCCATGTAGAGGATGTAAACAAAAAACGGTTCAACAACATCTTCAATTCATGCTCCGGCCTTCCGGAGCTGCAAGCCTCCAACTGCCCGTAAACAGTCAATTCCTTGTCGAGGCACGAATATTCTTGATCCAGATACAATATGTCTAACGCTTCATTGCGGAATATTTCTCCTTCATCAGGCTGCAAGGAGCCGGCTACCAGCTTCAGCAAAGTGCTTTTGCCACATCCGTTGTCTCCTTGAATCCGTATGCGTTCTCCACTGAATATCGATATTTCCAGCGGATATTTCCTCCACATTGTATCCCGGTCTGCATACCTGTAAGTGATGTTTCTTGCCTCTACAAGAAGTTTTTTGCAAGCCAAGGCTGAATCCCCCATATCTATTTTCATATCAACGGATTCATTGATAGATAAACGCATTTCCTGCACTTCTCGCCTCATTGACTCGATCTTTTCCTCTTGCACCTTTTTCAACCGCGATGTTGTCGCCTCAGATTTATTACGCAATAATCCCACGGAAATACGTGCCATACATTTCTTGGCTGTCTGCTTTTCACCTCTCGAAGAATGTTTTTGTTGACGCTCCATAGCTTTACGGGCAGCCTTCTCGGCTTTTGCCAGTTCTTTCCGGTGATTTTCCAGCCTTGTCACTTTTGCTTCTGTTTCTGCATCTACAGTTTCCCTATACTCATCATAATTCATTGGATAAAATTTAATCCCCGCGGGCGACATTTCATAAATTTCGGGAAGCAGATTCAATAATGTTCTGTCATGGCTGACAACTACCGTTGTGCGGTTTGTATGCATAATGTGTTCATACAACAGATTCCGCCCTGACGTATCGAGATGGTTGGTCGGTTCATCCATCAAGACAATTGACGGACTGAAAATATCCAGTCCTGCAAGAAACACCTTTGTCTTCTCTCCGCCACTAAGATTTCCCATGAGCATGTCTGGAGCCACATGCCCTATCCCCCATTGAGCGAACGCCTCCTCCAAACGCTCCTGAATATCCCATTCATCATTGAGCAGTTCGTATTCTTTCTCCGTTCCATGCCCATCCAATATAATTGACAGCGCCTTTAACTTGTCGGAAAGCCCCAACACTTCCGCAACGCTCATACCATCGAATTGCCCTGTGTGCTGCGGTATCATGTAAGGGATCTCATCACACACGACACTCCCCTTCGCAGGAGAAACTTTTCCTGCAATTATTCTCAAAAGCGTGGTTTTCCCTGCGCCATTATTACCGACAATAGCACATTTTGCTCCCGGAAAGATGTTGAAACTGATGTTTTCAAATAAAATATCCCCGTCAGGATGTATGTACGATAAACCTTGAACTTGTAGGCTCATTATTATTTACAATCATTAAAAATGTTAGAAAAAAAAGAATAAGGCATAGGTTATACACCGGACATAATTCATGCCCACAAGATAATTCGTATTTTTGTGTATAACCTTTCTTTTTACATGATTGTAAAGAATGATGTTGTTAGTAATATTTTACCGAAACGGATTTACGTATAGCCTTTTATCTTAAAAGACATCTTTTTCAATCTTACGTCATCTTTTCGGTCGGTTTCGAACTTTCATCGGAAATTTTGACCCTTCAAACTTCATATTCAAGTTTTAAAACCGTCTCAAAAACATGAAGAATCTTGAAAAGAAATTTGAAAGAATTTCCATAAATTTTGTGCAAAGATACCACTTTATTGCGATGTAGCAAAATGAAGCGATTCTCTTTTTTCATTTCATGACATATAATCCGGTCGTGTCCATCATGGATAACACACACTTAGGCACTACATTTCATGAATAATTTTGAAAAAGGTATCCACTCCCATATCGCTTTATAGATCAATCTGATAAAGAACATGGGTAAGCAACGGTGAATCCATGGATAGTTTCGGATGATCAAACTCTCCGTTTTTAACCATTCCAATCTTTTGCATCACCCGTTCTGAAGGAGTATTGATTTTAGCAGTGAATGAATAAAGCCGAGCGATTCCAAATGCTTTAGCCTGTTTCAAGACCGCCATAGCCGCCTCGGTTGCATACCCTTGATTATGATAATCGGCATCAAGACGCCAACCTATTTCGACTCCGGGAGTGAACTCTGCTTCAAAACCGATTTCATGCAACCCTACATACCCAATAAACTTTCCGGTAGATTTAATTTCAACCGCGTAAAGCCCCCAACCGTTGCGCTTAAACTCATCTTGTATACGATCGTAGAACGCTCTTGTCTCCGATTCGCTTAATATCGCCGGGAAATAGCGCATTACCCGCCAGTCTTTATTCATAGCAACAAACAAAGGTAAATCTTCCGGTTGCCAAGACCGCAGAATCAATCGTTCAGTTTCTAAGTAAATCATTGGAAAAATATATACAACTATTTTTGATCAACTTCATAATACCACTACAAATTTATATATAAATCGCGAAATTTTTTTACGCCCGAAACAAAAAAATCCCCGGCTATTGCCGAGGAAAATGATTAATTATCCCAACGATTGGCAGGGTCAGGGGTTATATAACTTAACTCTATCGTTTCGTTGAATTTATCATTTATTTCAACTGTTTTCGCTTTACTGGCGGGGATACCATTCGGATAACCGATTGACTCGTCACCAAGATAAACAAGCCTAAGTGTATTTTCACCATTAAGAGCACAAGGTATTGTCACAGAAATTGTTCCATTCATCTGCATCTCTACGTTTTCGTAGATGCGCCATATAGCTACGTCATTCCATGGGTTCTTGTCATCAAGTAGATAGCCTGAGACTGTTAGATAGGGGAACTCGTTTTTAACAGCATATTTCCCATCCACTACCGGAATAGCGCTATTTTTGACCGTGACATCGACGAGTTTTTTGTGTGGGATGGTAAAGTCACACTTAATCGTGCTCCCATTCCATTCTTCTTTTATAGCGGTAAAGCCATAATCAAGCTTTTCAGAGATAATATAGTCATCTTGAGAAAGGGAAGAAAAATCTACTGAAAAAACATAACCACTATGCATTCCCTGGCCTATTTCATTATCAGCTTCAAAGAATATTTTGTAAAAACCCGACTTATCGGTCGTGCCTTTTGCTTTGTGAATTACGGATGTGCTGATCAGCCCTGTTACTTTGAAGTCGACCGATACCGGAATTCCCGACAACGGTTTTCCATCAGGCGTTTCGATATAACCGGATATAATTGTACTTGTTTCGGTAGGCTGCGAAATAAGATCGTCATGTTCTCTATCACATCCCGTAGTAATATAAAGACATGCGACAAACAGGAAAGGAATTATAAGTTTGTTCATAAATGTATGTTTTCTCTATTGGCTCAATGGGGAGATAAATTAGAATGACTGCAATAAGCACATTATTTTGCATCCATTAAAAGAATCCGTTAAAATCATTTGTATTTCCTTTGGAGGCATGGATTTTGAGGCTATACTATTATCCCACTTGTAGTCAAAATACTTTTCAAATAAAGAGAGATATTGCCAGTCTCCACCCAATGTATAACTGTATGATTCCAACTCTTCTATACGTTGTGAGTGAAGAGCCATATTGAGTGTAAAAATATTTGATTCACTCCGTTCTATATCGAAATTTCCATAAGCGATACATTTGACTTCGTAAGTCACTTTATTTTGCCACATAACTTTCATCTGACGTGAGTTTTCTTCATCACGAATGAAACGTATTTCATTACCCACACTCAGGTATGGATTATGATTGTCGCCTTCAATTTTGGATACGCGAAACGAAAGATAGAAGTCTTCCACGGTAAAATTGAGCGTTTCCGAAGTGTTTGTTATTACGTCTGTAACAGTAAGTGTGGATTCGCCTACACTTGAAGGTCGTACAATAAGAACGCTATTATC
Source organism: uncultured Porphyromonadaceae bacterium (assembly GCA_947073495.1). Taxonomy (GTDB): domain Bacteria; phylum Bacteroidota; class Bacteroidia; order Bacteroidales; family Muribaculaceae; genus Lepagella. Next base: position 33,384 of record CAMTMX010000025.1, on the reverse strand, counting down.
GACATCTATATAGAAATCTCCAAGCACGTCAGGGTCACTCGCAGTCAATTCATACTTGCCGCTACCATCGGCAAAGCCGATATGAGAAGTTACACCAAATCGGATTGTATAATCCGATTGCCCGAACCGTATAGGATTAACCTCAAGGTCATCATTACTATCGCATGCTGCCATAAAAAGACAGACAATGAAAAGAAATGGAATGAAAAGTTTATTCATAATACATTTTTTGTTCGCCACTGGCTCAATGGAGAGATTAGTTATAAAAAAGAAAACGTGAGCAAACTATGCAACATCCCAACTTGAAGGCCCTGAGAAAGCCTGTGAGCAGATATAACAATAGCAGCCCACGCTATACGCGTGAGAACCACTATGCTATCCTTGCTCGGTAGAAAATTTCTCAGGTTTTCAAGTTGCAAGATAAGCATAACGCTTCTTAATATTCCAAAATGTTGTGGACTGACCACTGTCAATCCAATTACAAAGTTAAGCAGTACAGTTGGAATACAAATCATTTTACCCTGAAAAATCGTCATTTACATTGTCAAGGTACAATAAAGATAGAAAATGACCCTTTTTCACACCCCTTACCGCTTAAAACACGGCTGTGGTTTCGGTTCATTTCCTCCAGGACAGCAATAAAATTGGAAAGAAACCGGGCAAACCATCTGCAATGAAGTATGTTTCTTAAAAATTCTAAGCTTTGCATAACTTTGATGCTATTTGTAACGTTGAATAATTGAAGCCGTTCAGACGGTAGGTCAGCCATACCCTTCTTTTGCGGCGGATGACCGCCTCGGCGACACACTCAAATATCTGAGAACCATATAGTCTAAACAAATTCTTTGAATTTAAATTTTCAAATCATGGATTTTGAGAAAAAATTGATAGATGACCTTCACAAATATCTGCTAAGCGAAAAACTTGTGGACGAGAAATTGCCGGAATGTCCCGACCTTGAAGAGTTATGGAAACCGGTGGTCAGAGCTTATCTTCCCGATGGTGTAAGAGAATTTCAGGATTATCCTGTATCTTCTCTCGGATGGATAATGTTTGTAGGCATGGGGCTTGCTAAATTATGGGACGTGGAGTGGGAGAAATATTCTTCAGAATCGGGAGAACGTCTATACGAAAGTTTTCGCGATGCAAAAGGGTATGACAATATGGACGACTATATTCTTGAAGAAATATTGGGTCTTGACAAAGAGGAGTCTAAGAAAATGGGAGCTATTGTCGGAGAATGCGCGGCACGCACACTCAGCGCAATCCAACATTCTGGTATCGAACCCGGAACAAAAGATGCATCCCTGGCTTACATTTCAGCTCTTCATGCCCTCTACACAATGGGTATAGCAATAGAACTGAATGCCCTCGGCTATCACATGACTAAAATTGGATAACATATAGCCGGTATATAGCTATTGCTCATGAGTGTAGCGGCATATCCTTAGAAAGTTACGCATCAGAATCTCTCCGCATTCTGTGATTATACTTTCAGGATGAAACTGCACGCCAAATACCGGTCTTTCAATATGCCTTACCGACATCACGGCTCCGTCATCTTCCGCCACTGAAGTCACCTTAAGTGGCTGCTTCACTTCTTCCTGCGCTACCTCCCAACTATGGTAACGCCCTATACGCATAAGTCCGGATTCGCGGATACCCTGTAATAACGGATCGTCCGGACTTTGAATCAGCAAGCGGGAAGAATGTCCATGAAGCGGATGCACCCGATGACGGAGCCCGGATCCAAAATACTGCGCCAAAGCCTGATGCCCAAGGCAGATACCAAGCACCGGCATACGGTCAACCGTCTCGGCTATGATACGCATCAGTCCTGCGGACTCTTCCGGGATACCGGGACCGGGTGAAAGAATCACCCCTGAGTAACCGTCAAGACGGTCATACCGGATAGAGTCACACCGCATCACATCAACATCATTTCGCTCCAGTCCGCACTTACACAGAAGTCCGACCACATTATAAACAAATGAATCTTGATTATCGACCAAAAGTATCTTCATACAGCAAATTTAACACTTTCCCCATTATCTGCCAAGGATTTTACCTGCATGTATAGTGTATGGTTGCCTTTGGCATAACCTTCTCTTTTTCTTTCGGGTTCGAAGACAGGAAATGAAGTTGTTTAAACTTTTTTCTTTTTCAAGATTTCGTCAGATTTTCGAGGCGGTTTTGAAACTTGAAGAGGGAGTTTAGCGGGCTAAACGACCGATGAAAGGCTCAAAACCGACCGGAAAGATGGCGGAAGATTGGAAAAGAGGTCTTTTTAATGTAAAAAGCCATATGAAAATAAATATCCGTAAAAAAGTTTAAACAACTTCAATATGTATTATTGGATTTACATGAGAATTAATTAACTTTACATTCTCATCAGATCACATAATTTCAAATAAAATGTTCTGTGATTCCAACTCTTTGCGTGTTCTTATGAACAATGCCGGTGCGGACCGTACCCCTTTTCTTTTCGCGATAGATTACGCGATGGAACGCGCCATATTCCTGCCTGATCCCCTCCACTCCAAGGAAGTGCTCTGGAGTATTGGTTCCAGCTCAAACATACTTCATCAGGATAATCACATCAACAGATATCCCACGCCCGGCATGACCATCCTGCAGTCTCCTTCGGCAGAAGAATACTCACGCTCATTCAATGTCGTTATGGAAGGTCTGATTCGGGGAGACAGTTTTCTAACCAACCTCACCCGGTCAACAATAGTAGAGGCATCACCGCTTGAAGATATATTCCATGCATCCTCCGCTCCTTACCGCCTCCTCATTCCCGACGAATTTGTATGCTTCTCTCCTGAGACGTTCGTCAGGATATCACACTACGGGACCATTACCACCTATCCCATGAAAGGCACCATCGACGCCGGAATGCCTGATGCAAGCCAACGGCTGGAAAACGATCCTAAAGAATTGGCAGAACATTACACTATTGTTGATCTCTTGCGAAATGATCTCGGCATTGTCGCAGAAAATGTGAAAGTAAACCGCTTCCGTTACTTCGACCGAGTTTCCACACGCCGGGGAGACATTTTCCAGACCAGTTCGGAAATCGAAGGGACGCTGCCCGATGGATGGGAGAACCGTCTGGGTGAGATTATTTTCTCCATGCTTCCGGCAGGATCAATCTCCGGGGCTCCGAAAGAAGCAACACTGCGCATCATATCCAAGGCAGAGGGGGAACCACGGGGATGGTACACCGGTGTATTCGGATACTTCGACGGACACTCTCTCGACAGCGCCGTAATGATCCGCTGTCTCCAGCGACACAACGACGGATCAATCAGATTCCACAGTGGCGGTGGCATCACTGTCAACAGCGACTGCGAAAGCGAATACAATGAACTTATCCAGAAAATTTATCTCACACGATGACACATATTCTGCCGGAATCCACACAATTCATAGAGACAATACGCGTCAGCAACGGAATGATAATGCTTCCCCATCTCCATCATCAACGCATGGAAGCGACATGCCGTGAGACCTTCGGCTCCTTCCACCACCCCTCTCCCTCCACTATTCCCATTCCTGATAAATACAGCATTGGCGAAGTAAAACTACGCATCATTTACTCCCGCGATGAAATGCAATGGGAATTTATCCCTTACTCCCGTCGCCCGGTACACTCCCTCCGCATCATTGAGGCATCTCCGGCAACCGACTACCATCTCAAATACGCAGACCGCACCACACTCAACCGGTTGCATGACCTACGCGACGGTTGTGATGAAGTACTCATCAGTATCTCCGGCAAACCATGCGATACAACTTACACCAATATAATTCTCACTGACGGAAAGCGGCTCGTGACCCCATCCTCCTGCCTCCTCCCCGGGGTTATGCGCCGTCACCTTATTGAAAGCGGAAAGGTCGCTGTCCTCCCTCTCACCAATCAAGACTTACTCCCCGGGAATAGCCACGGGTTCACACATCTCCTTATGATCAACGCGATGATGCCACCGGAAGTTGCGCCATGTGTTGCTTTGGAAAATATATTACTCAATTTAAGAGCGTGCTCTAAACACACTCTTAGAATGGGAAAAAGAGTGGAATCACGAAAATCATAAGTATGCCAAGCAGGATTTGAAGAGGTGCTCCGACCTTGACATAGTCCATAAAAGTATACTGACCCGCGGGCATCACCAATGCGTTTGGAGGAGTAGAGAATGGCGACATGAAGCACAAGGACGCACCAAATGTCACGGCAAAAAGCATCGGGAGAGGACTGACCCCATAAGCCACTGCACTCTGTACGGCAATAGGCGCCATAAGTACACTTGTCGCCGTATTGGAAATAAAGAGTGTCAGCAATGAGGTTGTGAAATAGATACCTGCCATAAGCCAATATGGTCCTACGCTACCGAGCGACTCCACAAGCGATACACTCACAATTTCACTCACCCCCGTCTTTTCCAGAGCGAAACTCATAGGCATCATAGCGGCAATCAGTACAATGCTTTCCCAGTTAATCGTACGATAAGCATCCGCGACAGATCGGAAACATCCGGTCAACATCATCAAGACTCCTGCTGAAAGCACAATAAAGACAGCCGGGATACTGCTGAACACAAGTGCAGCAATCATGGCAACCATTATCACAGCTGCCAAAGGCGCTTTGTAGTTGATAGTGACTTTAGATGCCTGGACTTCCGGCTCTCCCAACACAACCCAGTCTCGGGAGTCTTTACTGATTTTTCCTATGGCATCCCAGGTGCCTTGAACGAGAAGTACGTCTCCCTTAGCCACTTTACGGTCACCTAAATTATCGGTGATATATTCTCCTCCCCTTCTCACGCCAAGTATATTGACATTATAACGGTTGCGGAAATCAAGCCCGGATATAGTCTCTTTCAGAATTCCGGAATTAGGAAGAACAACAATTTCAGCCAATCCGATGTCATAGAAATCCAGATGTTTACGTGATTCATCATTATCATCTGCAATACGCAGACCATAATCAGACACGAAACGGTCTACATTACTGCGCGGACCACGAATGAAAAGGATATCGCCACCCTCTATTACTGAAGATGCAGTCGGAGCTTCCTGAGAAACATTCTTAAGCAATCCTTTTCCCTCAACCACTCTTAGTTCCAACACGTCAAGTCCATAATTCGACCTGAGCGAAAGCGCCCCGAGCGAAAGACCGGATATCGGAGAAGAGGCAGGAACATCTACACGCCAGAGATCGTGGTTCAGGTTATATTCCTCCACAATGTCTGCGAGCGTCCTATGCTTTTCAGAAGATCCGGCATTTTTCTTTTTGCCCCTGGAAAGAATCTTACTAAATGGAATCAGCAGAAGGGTTCCTGCGGCAAGACAGATTATACCGGTGGGAAGAAAAGTGAACATGGTGAGAGGCTCTCCACTAAATTCCTCCCAAGCTTCTGCAATGACAAGATTCGGGGGTGTACCTATCAAGGTGAGCATGCCGCCTATACTTGAGGCAAATGCAAGCGGCATAAGAAAGCGTGATACCGACGCCCCTGCGCTCGCCGCCATAGAGACCACGATGGGAAGCATCAGCGCCACCGTACCGGTGTTGCTCACGAATCCTCCTATTAATCCCGTGGCAAGCACCACTACCAGAAACAGACGTGTGGGGCTACCATTACCCAGATGCGACAATCGTGCACCTATCATTTTTGCCAGACCCGTATTGAAAATAGCACCCCCCACAATAAAAAGACCTACCATCATTATGACAATCGGATTAGAGAATCCTGAAAGCGCTTCCTGAGTGGTGAGAATTCCGGAAAGTGTCAGAACCAATAAAGCTATAATAGCCACGATGTCGGCGCGAACACGACCCCATACAAAACCGGCAGCCGCCAGCAAAAGAGTGATGATAGTGATTAGCATGGTATTCAATTTGTATTTACGATACAAAAATAAACAAAATAATCCTACAAGACAAACCGCGCCAGTACATTCCTTATCAGATCATACTTATTTTTTCGATGGTATATGGCAAAAATGATAACCCCGTATTTATCAAAAGCAACCATGAACTGATGAACGTGGCGGTGTCAAGGGCAAAAGACCATTTCATAGTTGTCGGCAGCAAGGCATGCCTCGAACGCAACAAAGACGACGAAGCTTGCCATCTCCTCGACACCAAACTCAAAACCATCAACCCGTAATCCCCCACTCCCCCATTTTTGAACTATTCCAGCTTTTGGAATAGTTCAAACTTTATTTAAGCTCAGCATGGGAGCAGTCCGGAGTCTGGACAAAGATCATTACGGGAGGGATTGTCGGAAGTTTTTTCGATTTTGGATATCGCAGGGGCTATATACTCCCGGAGGGTGTCGACATACTCAATAAATGCGGATTTACCGGTTTCGGTCATACGGCACACTGTCCTGGGACGTTTCCCCTGAAACGTCTTCTCCGTCTCTATATATCCCGCCTCCTCCAGTTTCGTGATCTGCACGCTGAGATTCCCCATTGTGGCATCAGTTTTCTGCTTGATATACATGAAATCCGCTTCCTCCATGCTCATTAAAATGGAAAGAATCGACAACCGGAGCTGCGAATGCATTATAGGGTTCAGTTCTATCATAATTTATCAAGGTCTTGTTTCATTTTAACACCCGGCACTATCATCATGACAGCCACAGCCGCCGCAAATACCGGAATCTTGTTTAACCCCGGAATCACCAACAGCAGGAAAGACACAATAAAACCGGCTACCGAATTATATTGCAAAAACGTATAGGAAATCACCGCACCCGTCACATAAGATCCTATCGACAAAAGAAGAAGGATAAAGAACAGTACATTGAACGGGATGAAGAATGATGTGACTGAAAAACATATCAGCAATACGGTAAGCATCCACCAGATACTCTTTAACGATGCCGAGATTCCGGTCTTTATCAATTTTTGTCGGGGTCTGAATAATCTTGTAAGCAATATTCCCAAAACCGGAAGGATATACCATAATAAATTACCATAAGTATTCCCGGTGAATTTTACTACAAAATACACAAGTAATGAAATGGCAACCGTACACCATCCCCATGTAAGGAAAGGGATATAAGAATGGAGCAAGACACTGCGACGAGTGTCAGACATCATTCTTCCGATAATATTCAGGCTGTCTTTCGGATCCATTGATTGCATGCGCAAAGGTAACAAAATAAGTTGATAAAATAAACATATTTACACCACTAAATTCCACATGAGGCTGTTCTATGAGGAATGGGAACCTGTCTTCAATAAATCGGTCATCTCAACGCTAATTTCGTCAGTCACAACTGACGAAATTGAAACATCTTTATTGCTTCCTGTCAAATCGTCAGTTATGACTGACGATTTAGAATCATTCTTATCTCTTGATTTTACCCATCACATAGCTATTTTAAATGGAGAGAAAGATGCATCAAAAAGATTGAAGTACATACAACTTTCATTAGCAAATCGTTGGAATACCAAATATCTTCAACAACAAATTAAGGATAATGCAGCCGATAAATATGGTGCAATGCCATCAAACTTCGGTGTAACAATCAAAGATAGCCGAGATGCTATCAAGGCTCTCAATATGTTCAAGGACGAATATCTGCTCGACTTTATCAACACCGAGGAAATCGGGATTCGAGACCTTGCAGATATTGACGAGCGAGTTGTGGAGAAAGAGATAATCCACAACATCAAGAAATTCATTATGACATTCGGACGAGACTTCGCTTTCGTAGGAAACCAGTATCATCTGGAGGCATTTTCTGAGGATTTCTTTCCCGACCTGTTGTTTTTCAATCGAGAATTGAACTGTCTGGTAATTGTAGAGCTCAAGACCGGAAATTTCAAACCCGGTTATCTTGGCCAACTGATGACATATCTTCGCATCCTTGATGACAAGGTAAAAAAACCGCACGAGAATCCATCAATCGGAATCGTGCTGTGCAAAAACGCCAATAAAGACTTTGTTGAGTATGTCATTCAAGACTACGCCAAACCTATGGGTGTAGCCACTTATCGTATCAGCGAAGAAATGCCGGAAAAATTACGCGACGCTCTCCCTGACATGGAAGAATTAAAGAAGCTACTTTAATTTCGGTATAAAATTCCAACATAAAAGTCGAATGTCATAGAGATCCATATCCATGCGAAAGGACACATGTCATGACCTCAGAGGAGCGAGATGAAATCAAAACGGCATTGATCCTTCTCAATCATAATTCCTCCACTTCAAGAGAAGAATACATCCGCCATATCTCAAGAAATTCTCTTGCCTTGAAAGTCAAGCTAAATGATTTAAGCAACAATGTGGATATAAGCCGAATCCCGGAGCCGACCGAGAAAGATTATGCACGCCTTGAACGCTACCAAAAAGAACATAAAACATTATTAGAGGCATTACACAATAGCATAAACGACAAATAATTGATCAGGTATAAGCTCCGAAACGATTCTTGCATTGTTACTAATGGTTAATTATCAAAATATAATCCTCTGCTTTATATCATTTAGACGAAATTTGTGCAAATTGGTATAAATATAGCCCATATTATCTGAGAATATTCTTATGAATGAAATCGCGTCTGACGAAATGCAAACTCTTGCATTTTGACGTGCCGAAAGAAGAGTGGAGCAACTTCCATGACACACTGGAGCAAATCATCGATCTGATCACACGACGCAACGCCGATGACTCCAACAGCGAATAGATTGAATCTGACGAAGCCCGTAAAATCCTCGGAGTTTCGCCAAAGACATGGCAGAACTACTGCGACCAACGCCTCATTCCGTTCTCCCAAATCGGCCGTAAAATCTACGTCAATCGCGCCGACCTCAACGTTTTCCTGCGTAGCCACCGTATAGGCGGCTAAATCTTGAATATGCGTCACGGAGGAATACACTTTTCGGAGTGTATCCCCCTGCTGTATCTTATAGACAAAAAATACCAAAAACAAATGGCTTCGATAAAAGTAAAGTTCCGTCCCTCAACTGTCGCAGACCACGAGGGCACAATCTACTATCAGATTATCCACGAAAGGAAGGTGCGACAACTTCTTTCCGACTACAAGGTATTCCCGTCAGAATGGGATGAGTCCCGCTCAATGGTTACGACAACCCAGAAAAGTGAACGCAAATCGTTCATCCTCTCAATCCGTGAGCGTATCCGTTGGGATGTGGAACGGTTGACAAAGATTGACCGTAAGTTGGATACCAACGGCCTGTCATACACTGCCGATGATGTTATCGACGAGTTCAACCGATACGCGGATGAATACTCCTTGTTCAACTACATGGAGAGCATCATCGCCAAGCTCAAACAGAACGGCAAGGTCAGGACTTCAGAGACCTACAAGTCCACTCTCAACAGTTTCAAAAAGTTCCAAAAGGACAAGGACATAATGCTCGACTGTCTGACCTCCGAGATAATGGAAGCATACGAAGCATGGCTCCATAAACGTGGCGTTGTATCTAACACCATATCATTCTATACCCGCATACTACGTGCAGTCTATAACCGCGCTGTCGAGAACGACATCATAGTAAACCGTAATCCGTTCCGAAAGGTTTACACAGGAGTTGACAAGACAGTAAAACGCGCATTGCCGCTATCGGCTATCAAGAAAATAAAGGCGTTGGATTTATCGCTTAATGCCTCACTGGACTTCGCTCGCGATATGTTCCTTATGAGTTTTTACCTCAGAGGGATGAGTTTTGTCGATATGGCTTACTTAAAGAAGTCAGACCTCCAAGATGGCAGTGTAACTTATCGCCGTCGAAAGACAGGTCAACAACTTATAATCGCTTGGGAGCCTGAGATGCAAATGATACTTGACAAGTATCCTGAGAATTCGACTGACTATCTTTTGCCTATTATCACTAATTCGGCAAACAACAAAAGAAGTACCTATCGCAGTAAAGGCTATAACATTAATCGGAATCTCAAAAGGATAGCCAAGATGGTTAGTGTTGCAATTCCATTAACACTGTACGTTGCAAGGCACAGTTGGGCAAGTGTAGCCAAAGCAAAAGGTATCCCGGTAAGTGTCATAAGCGAAGGCATGGGCCATGATTCAGAAGCTACTACTCAAATATACCTTGCCAGTCTTGATACCTCTGTCGTTGATAGAGCCAATAACATAATTCTTAAATGTCTAAAGTAATACGATGTATTTGTTTCAATTATATTTCTAAGCAACAGAGCAAACAAGAGCGATAAGAGTTGCAACTCTAATAAGACTTGATGGAGTACTGCGATTGTCTAAATATGCTGCTTTAAGTAGCGTCCTAATTTTATCTCTTGATATTGGATCTTTCATTAAGCGGAACAGACTAACATCGATGATTGCTCCGGAATAGTCACGTTCCAGAGATGTCATTGAAGAATACTCAGTCTGTCCTTGGTAGGAACCAGACTTAATCAATTCCCAAAATGGTGAAGATGACAGATGAAAGAATGGATATGACATTCTTGGTTCGTAGCCAGAGCGACTGGAGACATTTGCATTCCAAACGCGCTTGAAGTTGTCTTTGAGAGAATCAGTAATCTGAATGAAGGGGGACGATATCTCTCCTGCCTCAATCATGTCAATAATCGTTAGAAGCAGGATGGCTTTATGAGGAGCCGTCTTGCTTTTATTCTTGTTTACAGACATGTGCATCAGTAAATCTATGTAGTATTGAGGTATTATCATGTTTAGCAATCGTCACACTCTCTTCGCAAGAGAGTCCTAGGGTGTGCAAAATTAGCGAAAAAATCTGAGATTTAGGGTATAACAGCTGGGATTTCATTAAAAATGTTATTGAAAATGCTCTAATGTTTAGTTAAACAAGTTCTGTCCGTATATAAACAGTTGATTCTTAATGGCCATCTGCTCATGCAAATCTCTTGCGAAGAGAGGAACGATAATAAATAGACCAATACATTTTGAGCAGATATAGTTTTTCAGGACATGAGTCCTTTCATTGCAAATCTCTTTGGCTGAAAAAGGGATACGATTATTTGCTTGGCGGCAATAGCTTCACCGATGTAGACGCGGTGGCAAAGCTTGGAGTCGGCAAGAACATGGTCGCATCCATTCGATTCTGGCTCCGCGCCTTTAGCATAAGCAAAATGGATGAGATTACTGATATAGCAACTTACCTCTTCGATGCAGAGAATGGGAGAGATCCATTCGCTGAGGATTTGAATACACTTTGGATTCTCCATATATTACTTGTTACAACAAGAGTTGCAAGTATCTATGATCTAACGTTTGTAGAATATCAACGAGAAAAAAAAGAGTTCTCTCGAGATGAACTTCGGAATTTTATAAAACGCAAATGCTCTGTGCCTGAGCAAAAGAATGTATATAACGAGAATACTATTAAGAAGGACATCGGAGTTCTTTTGAAAAACTATGTAGCTCCAAAAGATTTAAAGAACATCGAAGACTTTTCAGCACTGCTAATTGCTCTTGAACTGATTGTAAACAAAGATACTGATACTTACTCATATCGTGTAACTGAGCCTAACGAAATAGCCCCCGAGGTTGTAATGTTTGCTCTACTATTAATGAGTAATTGTGATAAAACTCTTTCCTTTGATTCGCTTCAGCAGTTGTCCTTGACTCTTTGTATGCCGATAGTATCATTAATTGAGGTAATCCGATTACTTGAAAAGCAATACCCAGAAACAATAGTGTTCTCTGATAATAGCGGTATTAAAAATGTTCAATTCATTGGGAGTCTGAATAAGTTTGAAGTTTTAGACCGATACTATAATTCGTTATGAGCTACATACCATCAGTCAATATTGAACTTAATACGGCTGCCGATTTCCGATACATTGTAACAGAGAATGCCCGGATGGTAGCAGGTAGCATAGTCAACAACTATAACTCAGGGCATCATTCATTTTCAATTATTGGCACGTATGGCACTGGTAAGTCCAGCTTCATTCTTGCATTAGAAGAAGACCTATTGTCTGGAGCAAATCGTCTAATAAAAAAGAATGTACTTGGTCCTGTCTCTGGTTTTGAGTTCCTCAATATAGTTGGAGACTATTCCTCTCTCAGCTCGTTGTTGGCATCAAAACTTGGAAGCCATAGTGTCAATGCTATTGATGCGCTCAATCAATACTATCAGTCATTAAGAAAACGAAATAAGTTTCTGATAATCGTTGTTGACGAATTTGGGAAAGTGTTGGAGCATGCTGCCAACAATAATCCGGAGAAGGAACTATATTTTCTTCAGAAGTTATCCGAATTCGTTAACGTGCCGAGCCGCAACATTATATTGCTTACCACACTGCACCAGAATTTTGGCAGTTATGCTTATAAATTGAACGAAATCCAACGAAACGAGTGGCTGAAAGTCAAGGGCAGATTTCAAGAGATTGTCTTTGCTGAACCTGTTGAACAACTTTTATATCTCACCACAAAACAACTTAGCGGACAGCAGCATATTTCACGGTCAGAGAATACCAGCATGAGTTTACTTTATGAACTTGGTCAGAGAAGCAAAATTCTCAGTAGTACATTCAATCTGAAGACTACTGAACTTCTATATCCTCTTGATCCAATATCTGCTGTTTGCTTCACACTGGCCGTTCAAAGATATGGACAAAATGAACGTTCCTTATTTTCATTCCTTACAGCAAAAGGTCATGACTCTCTTGGTGAATTTAAGGCAACTCCATCTCTAACATACAATGTTGCTAAAGTTTATGACTACCTGACCTACCATTTCTATTCGGCAATCAATGAAAAGAACGCCGATTCTACAGGATGGCGAGCGTTATCCGTTGCAATTGAGCGTATCGAGGGTTCTAATAGAGAAAGTTCAGTAATTAGCGACTGTCTTATGGTCATCAAGACCATAGGACTTATCAATATGTTCTTTAACGGAATTGTGTTGAACGATGATTTTCTTATTAATTATGGAGAAAATGCTCTGGGAATTGATAATGTAGAAAACATCATAAAAATACTCCTATCAGATAAGATAATACGATTTGCGTCCTATAAGTCGCAATATATCTTGTTTGAAGGGACAAATCTCGACATAGAGAATGAACTATTCAAAGCGGCATCCATCGTACCAACTCCACAATTATCAGTTGAAGAGATAGCTCCATATATTAAGCAGAAGGCCACTGTCGCAACAGCATCGTATTATAGGACTGGCACACCTCGTTATTTTGAGTATCGAGTCTCCAATGAACCAACCATCATTGAAGCCACTGGTGATATAGACGGCTTTATTCATCTGGTATTTCCACTTTCAGAAATAGAAAATGACGTAAAGGAAACATCTGCATCAAAAGCTACCGGTGCATCAATATATGGCTATTTCAAGAATACAGCCGCTATAACAAAACATCTTCATGAAATCAAGAAGCTGCAACATGTCATTGACAATGTAGCCATTGATGACCGTATAGCGAAAGCTGAACTTGATAAACAAAAAAATTATGAGACACTTTTACTGAATGAAGCCATAAACTTAAGTTTGACGGATGGTGCCAACAGCGTATCATGGTATTTCAAAGGGGAAATAGTCGCTATTAAATCCATTAGAGATTTTAACAAGCTTCTGTCTCATATATGTGATGTTATTTACAATCAGACTCCTATAATCCGCAATGAGCTTTTTAATCGCCAAAAGCTAAGTTCTGCTATCTCTTTGGCAAGAGTCAACTTATTGGATGCAATGCTAAACAATCCAGATAAGGAGTCTTTCGGCATCGATGGTTTCCCTCCTGAGAAGACCGTTTACTTTACTCTTTTCAGAGAGTCTGGTATACACAGATTGAATAATAACGGCCAATGGGTTCTTGGAGCGCCAACGAATCCGGAACTTCAGTCATTGTGGAATGCATCAATCAAGTTCATCAACTCTTCAATTGACAAACCTCGGAAGCTTTCAGAACTCACGAAGATTCTAAAAACGGCTCCTTATAAACTCAAACAGGGTGTTATTGATTTTTGGATTCCAATATTTTTATTCATTAATCAACAAGACTTTGCTCTATACAATGGCAGCAGCTTCGTGCTTAATATAAACAAAGAAGTTTTTGAACTCATACAAAAACGAGTTAATGACTTCTCAGTAAAAGCATTTAAGGTTGCCGGAGTCAAATTAGAATTTTTCAAGCGTTATCGTCAATTTCTTAAGAAGGACGATAGTGTAGGAGTATCCTCAGAATCGCTACTTGAAACGGTGAAGCCATTCTTCCACTTCTATCGTGGGCTAAACTCATACGCTAAAAGGACTCGGAAGTTTGATAGTGTTTATACAGCAAAATTCCGTGATGTGCTTTCTAACGCTCAGGATCCTGCTAAAACTTTCTTCGAGGATTTACCGGCAGCTCTCGGCTACAAGGATCTCAACAGTGAGGATTTTATTACACAGTATCTTGACCTAATCAAGAATGCGGTTCGCGAATTGAATTCATGTTACGATAACTTCATTGACCGCATAGAAGAAAAAATCGTCACTCATTTAGGGGTTCCCTATAATTATGAGGCTTATAAAGACATTCTTGAGAGTCGTTATGAGTCGATAGATCCAAGAATACTCACTCCTAAGACAAGAGCTTTTCTTGACCGAGTTATGGCTCCATCAGAGACCAAGCGCGAGTTTATTGAAAAACTGGCAATTGTAATTACTGACAAGCGCCTCGATGAAACAAAGGATAATGATGAACCGTTACTGATTCATCAGATTCTTCACATGCTTAGTGAATTGGAAAGATACTCAGCTATCTCCGAAATACAGGATTCAAATGATGATGCTGAAGCATTCAACTTTGAGCTTGCTTCAAATCTTGGGAAATTCTCTAAATCTCAAACATACAGACTACCAAAGAACAAAGCTAAAAGAGCCGAGGAGGTTGTTAATAAAATCTCTTCTCTGCTTTCAGATGATGATGAGTTCAATATTTGCGTTCTTTTAAAACTTCTAAACGATAAGGTGAAATGAGTGAAGTAAGACATGTACTTGGGATCTCCGGAGGCAAGGATAGTGCAGCTCTTGCTATTTACATGAAAGGAAAATATCCGCACCTTCATGTCGAATACTATAATAGCGATACCGGTTGCGAACTCACTGAAACTGATTTACTTATAAATCGTCTTGAATCCTATCTTGGTGGAATTAAACGACTTCGTGCAGCCGAGGGAAGTCCGGAGCCTACCCCCTTTGAGCATTTTCTCAAAGCAAGTGGTATGTTTCTGCCTTCACCTCAGCAAAGATGGTGTACTCAAAAAATGAAACTTCAAGAGATGGAACGTTTCGTCGGAGACAGACCTACTATTTCTTATGTTGGTATTCGTGGAGATGAAGATAGGGAGGGTTACGTGTCAACAAAACCAAACATACAAGCAATCTTCCCGTTCCGTAAGAATATCTGGAGTATAGACGTAATCCACACCGTTGTTCATAAGAACAATATAGTACGATTTACGGAAATATACATGAACCTCGCACCGGACGAGCTTAAATCAGAATTGCTAAAGATATTGGAACATCCACTGACAAAAGACTTTTTCTATGGCAAGAAAGTCAATGCACTGATGGATATTGATGTGAAACTTTTCAATAAGGCCGTGTTCGAGTTCTTAAAGGGAACGGATTATCCTGTAGGTAAATTAGATGAGTTCCCGCTGATTGAGAATGATGAAATCCTTGTTAAAGATGATATTTTCCGCATTCTGGAAGATAGCGGAGTGGGTGTGCCGGCTTACTACAAACCTATCGAATTCGAGGTAGATGGAAAGAAAGGCACATATAACCGTAGTCGTTCTGGATGCTATTTCTGTTTTTTCCAGCAGAAACTTGAATGGATTTGGCTCTATGAGCAGCATCCCGACCTATTTGCAAAGGCTATGGAGTTTGAGAAAGACGGCTACACATGGAACCAAAACGAGAGCCTTTCCGAACTTATCAAACCTGAGAGAGTGCGCCAAATAAAACTTGACGCCATAAAAAAGCAGGAAGCCAAACGCAAAAAAGGCTCAGGAAAACTGGTGGATATGTTTGGTGATTCTGAGGATGATAATGATGCATTTTGTGCTAACTGCTTCATATAACTATGCTGAAGACAGATGTGACATGGCCTGAAACATTCAGGTATCAAACTAATTCGGAGTGGGAACCGGCAGGTTTCTTTTCGGAAGCGTTGTGTAATGCCACGTCGTTTGACCTCATGCTTGGCTTCTTCTCCTCGACAGCAATAAACGTATTATCATATGGATTTGCCTACTTTATATATAATGGTGGCAAAATGCGTATGATAATCAACGACATCATTAGTAGCGATGATGTAGGTGCAATAACAATGGCTCACGAAGGTAATGATCTGCCTTTTTTTGATCTCAATAATCTTGAACAATTGAGTTATACACTCAATAAACGAGACAGACACTTTTTCGAGTGCCTTGCTTGGTTAATCAGGAACAATAGAATTGAAGTCAAGATAATCAGAATGGTCAACGGTAGCGGAATTGCACATACTAAATGTGGTACATTTGGCGACGGAATCAATCGTATCGGTTTTGAAGGCTCGGTGAACTTTTCTTTGTCTGCATTAATACATAACAAAGAGAGTCTTGGAGTATATTGTGACTGGAATGGTTCTGCTGATGTAGGTCGTATAAATGGAATTCAAAAGTCATTCGACAGCGCCTTCAACGGCTTCGACAAAGACGTGGAATTCATTGCGGCAGTTGATTTGAAAAGCTATATTCACTCTCAATTCAAACCTAAAGGCTTGGATGAACTGCTAGACGATGAACTTGCCCTCATCGAAACCGTCGAAAAACAAGAAATACCAGAAACCGTAAAGACCGCTCTGGCAATGACGAAGGTTAGGGTCAAGCGTGCTATTGAGGAAATTAGAGAAAAGGAAGTCGCACTAACCAATCCTCACTTCCCTTTCCCCACCGGTCCACGTCCATACCAAAATGAAGCGTTTCAAAAATGGAAGGCAAATGGACAAAAAGGGTTCTTTGCAATGGCTACTGGTACCGGCAAGACCATCACTTCATTAAATTGCCTTCTTGAAATATATATACGTCTGGGGTATTATAAGTCAATCATAGTAGTGCCTACGGTTGCTTTGGTAGACCAATGGGCTGAAGAATGCCGTAAATTTGGATTTAACAACGTTATAAAAATATATTCTCAATCACCATCCTGGAAAGCGGATGTTGCCAATATTGAGCTAATGGAACAAATGGGTATAGGTAAAACGTCCGTTGACTATATCATTATTGTTACATATGCGTCTTTGACCAAACCCAATGTGTATTCGAAGCTTTTCGGATTCCCCAAAGGAAAAGTGTTGTTGATTGCTGACGAAGCTCATAATATGGGGTCCCCGCAGATGTGTAAACTGCTTCCAAAAATTCCCTATTCTCGTAGAATTGGCTTATCTGCAACGCCAAAGCGGCAGTTTGATGATGCAGGCAATAGCCAAATCGCTCGCTTCTTTAGATTTAGCAAAGATGAGTATACGTATTCCTATACAATGGCCGAAGCAATTGGAAACGGAGTTTTATGCCGATACTATTACTATCCCCACTTGGTAACACTAAGTGACATTGAATATGAAGAGTATATAGAATTGTCCAACAAAATTGCAAAATACTTAACGTTCTGTGGGACTGACTTTAAAGATGATCCGATGTTGACGGCTTTGCTGATAAAGCGAAAACGCATTGTACACAAGGCGGTTAACAAGCAATCTGTATTTAGAAACATACTAACCAACCATTTCAACGAAAGGAAATCCCTAAAATATACTCTTATTTATGTGCCAGAAGGAAGCAGCTCAGATATTGAAGACGAAGTAGGCATAGACTTATACGAAGATGATTCAGATGCCATACATTTGATAGACCGATACACGGCAATTGTAAGGGATATAGACACCAGCTTGACAGTGTCTCAATTTACATCAAGGAGTAAAAATAGAAATGAATTATTAGCGGCATACGCATCTGGGAAAGTTGACGTATTAACCTCAATGAAATGCCTTGACGAAGGTGTCGACGTACCTCGAAGTGAACTTGCCATATTTTGCGCAAGTACGGGTAATCCTCGACAATTTATTCAACGACGTGGCAGAATACTTCGCACTCACAAGGACAAAGAATATGCTGTTATTCATGACCTTGTGGTTGCCCCAATGGTAAGTGCTAATTCTCCGGCATTTTCTGTAGAGAAAAATCTCCTTCGGTCAGAATTAAACCGAGTAAAGGACTTTGCACAGTTATCAGAAAATCCGACGGCAACCCTAATGGAGCTTACCCCCATTATGAATCATTATAACCTCAATTTATACGAAGACAATGAATAGGCAAGATCGAATGCTACAACTCGTGTTGTCCGATGAGAAACTAATTAAGGCTTACGATATAGAGCCGGATAAATATCCGACATTACATGAGGCTCTCTACGCAGAAGATCCCATCGTGGCAAGTATAGCAATGATTATCGACTCAATAAAGGATAACTTTGATGAGCCGGATATGAAGGCTCTTTACACAAAAATACAACACCATCTCAACGATACGTTATTGATATGAGAATACAAAGTATTGAAATAAAAAATTTTCGCAGCTATGTTGGGCAAAACCGGTTTGAAATCAATCCGGGACTTACGCTTATAATAGGAGCAAATGGCGAAGGCAAAACCAATCTGTACGATGCTATGGATTGGTTGTTTGAGACAAATGTCCACAATGATTCCAAGCGTGTCGTATCCAAAAAGGCAGTTGCTTCACTCAACCCCGGAGAGACGGAAGAAGTAATGGTTGCCATTGATTTTGAACATAACGATTCTAAATATAGAATAGAGAAGTCGTTTAGTTTCACAAAAACTGACGATGACTCCGATATAAGAATATCGCCCATTAACTTCACCGGTTATCTTGAGGAAGCATCAGGTCGTGTTCCTACAGATGGCGCTAGGCTCTTAGACAACTGCTTTAACGCATCTATTCGTCATTTTAGCCTTATGGCTGGTGAAGAGAGTCTGAAAGTGCTTAATCAACATTCCACCCTCCAATATCTAATTCACACATTTAGTGCAATTAGACATGCTGAAAAATTTACGGCATTCACGAAATTAGCCTCAGAACTTGCCCAAAGAGCCAATCAGAATGCTATATCTAAGAACGCAAAAAACAAAAGAGAGTCTGACAGAATGACTCGTGAAATTGAAGATCTGACTTCAAGATTAAGGCAGCAGCAGTCTCAATTGCGAAATAAACAAAACGAAGCACGTAATTACGCAACGCAGATAGACGCTATAGTAAATTCTAGTGAGGCATCTGCAGAAATGCGTGCCTTTGAATCTCGGCTTGAAAAATTAAAGGGTGAAAGGGCCCAGTGTCAGGCGCGCATACACGAAAACTATACTGTAGCCTTGCTCGATGATCTATTGGTATTGGGTGGCATTATGCCAATACTTGGAGAGTACTCTCAGAAAGTTGCAGAAGCTGAACGAAGGCGTCGTAAAGAGGAGCATGATTACATTCGTAAAGAAGGAGAACGTAAGGCCATCAAAAAAATCAAGCTTGAGCTTGAGAATGGGGCAACGCCATTACCCATTTATGCTCCGGACGAAAAGTTTATGAGAGAAATGCTTCATGACCATATATGTAAAGTGTGTGGAACTCCCGCACCCGAAGGGTCGGCTGCATATAAATACATACAAGATAAGCTTAATGCATACTTAAAGAGTTTGATAAACGAAGAAGAAGAAACAAAAGCTTATTTCACCAACTCGTACATCCCTCAATTGGCAAAAAGAGAGACCTTAATCAATAATGAGAAGGCTGATATTGCCAAGATATTCCAGCAAGTACAAGATCTGATAGAGTTCAATGAATCTCGTAAAAAGCAACTGCGCATGCTCGAAGAGAATATTGCACAGGTTGAAGAAGATCAGCGTAAACTACAAGCTCGAGTTCCCGGAGTCTCTAAGGAGGTGCTCCTTAACAACTTTGTTAATCTAACTAATTGGAACAAATATAAATCGGAATGCGAACTTAAGATTGTGAATCTGGAACACTCAATTGATAAACTCGAATATGACATTGCTCAGAAGAGAGAGGGACTCAATAAGCTCGCGAAGAATACTCCAGCAGCAATTTATTCTAAGATTGCTGATGCATTCGTTTGCATCCAGAATGCCTTTAAATCAGCATTGATTCGCAATAAGACCGAATTTATTCTTGAGCTTGAAAAGGTGGCAAACAAATACCTCGCCAAACTCAATGTTGAAGACTTCAAGGGTACCATACATATATATGCTGACGTTACCGGCGCGATGCGCATATCCCTAATTGACGCAGACGGAACCACTATTGATCCAAACAAGGCTCTTGAAACGACAATGTATATGTCGGTTCTATTTGCAGTTTCTGAACTCACGGAAATAAAGAAAGACGACGAATATCCGCTTCTATTTGATGCGCCTACTTCATCTTTTGCAGTTGGCAAGGAGAAAGATTTCTTCCGCATAATTGACAACTTGGATAAGCAGATTATCATCGTCACAAAGAGTTTCTTGCAAGAAATCGGTCCCAATAAATACAACCTTGATCATAAATTACTTGAAGAACTAAATCTTAACGGTTCCGTCTATCGTATTGAGAAACAGAAACCATTCGATGATAAGAATCAGGCCACAATACAAACTATAATAACGAAAGTTCGATAACCATGGCTATAGAAAAAGACCCAACTACCCCTGAAACGCTATATAACATCTGGGCCAAACGCAATGTTTATTTTGAGGTAGACCTCGAAGAAAGCGTTATTCGCAAGATTGCTGATTATGGCAGTGGGGCTACCAGTTATAATTCCGCTAAAGGATTTTCTTTAGGCGGAGGATATGAAGTGTACATTCTTGCCTTTTTTATAGGATTATACGCAAACAAACGAAGACCTATAGAAGGCGATAAGAAATCCTTTGGTCAACCTATTCAATACTGGGGTAACCTAGAAAAAAGATGCGGCCGCAAACCCTACAGTAAACTCCGTGATTATATGTTTGCGGCATGCATTGCGCGAACTGACATCGATTTATTGGCTCTAGAACGTGGAGATCTTTCTGTCAGCGCAGCAGTATCGGCAATGATAACGACAATGGACGAGTATGCTAACTATGGGCTACATCAACTGCTTGACAAACTTGATGACGACAAGCATTTCTTCACCAATAACTCCTCGTTCCTCTCAATATTCATTCCTCTATTCAAAGAGTTGAATCAATCGTACGATAACCTCGAGGACTCAGACCAACCAGAATCTCTTGACTAAAAATCCACATATCCAAATCATACGCGCTGCAAGTGAATAATATGCAGCGCGCATTTATATAAATATGGAAGAGCGATGTGAAAGTTGAGTGTAATTGAAAGACAGAAGGGGCTTGGGAATGAACTTTTGCACATAATATGTACCCCAAAATAAGATAAAGCTACTTAACAACATAATAAAGACTAAGTTTAGTTACTTTTAAATTGCCCAAAACAGAACTACTATCCGGGAGGATAATAGTGGATTAATTGGAAAGTGGATAATGTTTCTTTGAGTGTGTTTGAGAGAGGGCACTAAAAAAGGACTGTCAAATCTTTACTGATCCAAACAAGTTTGTAATTTTATGGATGAAGGTTCATAATTGACTTGAAAATTTTTCGAAATCTTGAAAAATAAAAAGTTTAAACGACTTCATTAGAGGGAATTTATTATATTTGTAATTCCTTATGAAATTTAAGGAGTCAGTTTATCTCAGGGCTGCCTGGGATGACGAGAACATCTGCTGGTGGTTCTCGGCTACGGATGTAGTACTTAATGCAACTCTTTCTTAATGAATTGATATGGAATTAGACTATATAAAAGAAAGCTTGAAGATCAAAGAATTTCTTGACGAATTACTCTCGCGCAAGGAAAGCGGAGAGGTTGAATTTAAGTCGGCAAGAGGCGGTTTCCCGGGGTCGTTCTGGGAAACTTATTCCTCATTTGCAAATTCCAATGGTGGAGTGGTGATTTTCGGAGTCAGGGAAAAGCATGGTGTTTTTTCAGTTGATCCATTGAGTGAGGCGACGGTAAATGATTTCAAGAAGAAATTTTCTGACCTTCAACACGATCGAGAAAAGATTAGCTTGCCACTTTTAACAGATCAGGATGTTGTGAGCGAACCATATGGTGATGGATATATTATGGCATTCTTTATTCCAAGAGCTACAAGAGACCAGCGTCCAATATATGTAGGGTTGGATCCGATGACAGGCACCTATCGTCGTGACCACGAAGGAGATTACAGATGTGAGCCATCCACTGTTTCTCAAATGTTTGCCGACCGTAAAAATTCGGAGGTACTACAGGAAGCCAAAATTCTCCCTAACTACAGTTGGGATGACATCGACTTAATATCCTTCCGACAATATCGCACCATATTCACAAACTTGACACCCTCTCATCCTTGGGCTGTTTTAGAAGATTTAGAGCTAATGAAAAAGTTAGGTGGATACCGAAAGGATCGAGTATCTGGAGATGAAGGATTTACTCTTGCCGGTATACTTATGTTCGGAAAGACAGAAGCAATTACCGATGTGGCATGTTTGCCGGATTTTATGCTTGATTATCGAGACATTCCGCAAGATACCAGCAAAACAAGATGGACCGACCGTATATATCCGGATGGGACTTGGGAATGCAACCTGTTTCAATTCTACCGACGAGCATTGCCCAAGCTTCATGCTTTTTTACCTAAACCATTTGTGCTGAAAGGTGATGAACGACAGGAAGACACCCCTACACATGAGGCGGTCAGAGAGGCGGTCATCAATTTGTGTGTACACGCAAGCTACAGCCGATCACCGAGATTGGTTATCGAAAAACGACCGGATGGAATAGTAATGCGCAATCCCGGCACATTATTGATTTCCATTTCGCAATACTATGAGGGTGGACATAGTGAATGTCGCAATCCATCGCTTCAGAAGATGTTTGGACTAATTGGTCGTTCGGATAAAGCCGGAAGTGGAGTCGACAAAATTCTTAAAGGATGGAAATATGCAAAATGGCGTAGACCCTATATCAACGAAAAGAGCCATCCTGATGTAGTCGAACTCTATCTCCCATTGGAATCATTGGTATCAGATGCAACAATTGCCAAACTGAAAAGCATTTATGGAGATAGCGTAGTCGGATTGCCTCATAATGAAATTATTATTTTGTCAATGGCTGCAAGCGATGAGGAAATCTCGAATATGAGTCTTCAAAATTCCGTTGACCTCCATCCAAGAGACCTCAGCAAACTTCTAAAAAAAATGTGTAACGATAAAATGCTTATCTCTTCAGGCTTTGGAAGAGGTACAACATACAAACTTAACCGAAGCGATGTTGCAAGCTCCAATGTTGCAAGCTCCAATGTTGCAAGCTCCAATGTTGCAAGCTCCAATGTTGCAAGCTCCAATGTTGCAAGCTCCGTAAAGATGGTTATACATTCAGATGAAGATAACGTTATCACAATGATTAAAGAAGTATGCAAACATCAATGGCTCTCCTCAAAAGAAATCTCACAAAAGATAGGTCGACATCCCACCCATATCAGGCGTGTAATTAAGAAAATGCTTGAAAAAGGAGAGCTTAAACAAGAATTTCCGAATCAACCAACACATCCTGCTCAAAGATATCATTCTGTTTAATTTCGCGTTTTAAATATTATGATTAAGAAGTCGATACGTTTTTCAATGATCGCGAGGTGAGGGCGGTCTGGGATGACGAGAACAACTGCTGGTGGTTCTCGGATACGGATGTGGTGCGCGCCATCAATGATGAACTGGACTATACAAAGGCAGGCAACTATTGGCATTGGCTTAAACGTAAACTTAAACAGGAGGGAGGATGTTCAACTTGTGAGTGGCACTCACGGGTTCAAATTTGAGGCTCCGAACAAAATTATCGATGTAGTATTGCAGTTCGTGAGTGAGACTCACGGACTGAAAAGTGGAGGTGCTCTCTAATGCCGTCTATGCATATCTACTGGCAAACGGGGAGCTGGAAATGGAGTTATTGCCAGCAATTTGCCAATTGAACAAAAGGATAGCAAGATAACTATTGGAGCTTCAATAAGTTACCTCGCCATATCTGTACCCAAAACAGAACTACTATCCTGAAGGATAATAGTGGATTAGTTGGAAGGTGTGGTGATAAGGTTGGAGAGTGGGATGAAGGTTCAAAATTGCCTTGAAAATTTTTCGAAATCTTGAAAAATAAATAGTTTAAACGACTTCATTAGAGGGAATTTATTATATTTGTAATTCTTTATGATATTTAAGGAGTCAGTTTATCTCAGACTCATTTAATGAGCCTCTGCCCCACTCTCTACGCTGAGGTAGTCGCCATTTTGAAAGGGACGAAGAGACTTGTTGACCACTTCGATTAAAATGTTGGGAATTACCTATAATCGAAGTATAATGCCTAATTTTTTATTATGACACAAGATATAACACTCTCTCAGAATAAGGAGTATCGTAATTGGGTTAAGGAACTCAAACAACGATATCTGTCCGCTCGTCTTAAAGCCTCCGTAGATGCCAACCGCACATTGTTGGAATACTATTGGAGCCTGGGACGCGACATCGCTGACAAGCAATATGCCAACACTTATGGCTCCGGATTCTATAAAACGCTGAGTCATGATTTAAGGTCGGAAATGCCTGAAGAAAAAGGCTTTTCTGAGACTAACCTTAAATACATGTATATTTCTATCGCCTTTATTCTCAATTAATTGAAAATCGTCCGCAGGATGTGGACGATTTTCGGGATCAAAATCATCCACAGGGTGTGGACGATTTCATTTTGAAAGAAATATGCTCAATTCCATGGTTTCATCAAAGAACAATTATTGACAAGAGCAAAGGCGATGCGAAAAAGGCTCTCTTCTTTGTCCGCAAGGTTATTGAGAATAGCTGGGGGCGCGATGTGTTGCTGAATTTCCTCGGCACCGATTTATATGAGCGTCAGGCGAAAGCCCTCACTAATTTCAGCAAAACGCTTCCGGCACCACAAAGTGATCTTGCCCAGCAGACCACCAAAGATCCATACGTGTTCAACTTCCTGACGATGACGGAGAACTATAACGAGCGGGAACTTGAAGACGCTCTTGTCGCCAACGTGACGAAATTCCTTGTGGAGTTAGGCACCGGATTCGCCTATATGGGGAGACAGTATCGGTTGCAGGTAGGAGAAAGTGCGATAACGGGGTAATTGGAGCTATAACATCTCATATAAAGCCTTTATTTAAAAAAATAAAACCGGTTGCAAACAATGTGTAAGAAGTCGATACGTTTTTATAATTGAAGTTGTTTCGATTTTTTCTTTTTCAAGATTTCGTCAGATTTTCGAGGCGATTTTGGGACTTGAAGAGGGAGGATAGCGGGATAAACGACCGATGAATGGTTCAAAAGCGACCGGAACGGAAGATTAGAAATGAGGTCGTTTTAATGTAAAAAGCCATAAGAGAATCAATCTCCGTAAAAAGTGGAAACAACTTCATTACAAAGAGGAATGAACAGTCAACAAGATTATGGATAAAAAAACTCTTGAATTTGTGACATATTGCATAAGTAAATTGGCGCAACATTTGAAGTTAAGCCAACGAGAGATATATGACCGTTTGAAGCGATCAGGGATTCTCTATGAATATATTGTGCCATCGTATGATGTACTACACACTTTCAGTTCCCGTTATCTTATGCAAGATCTCACCGATTATATGAGAGAGAAAGGAGTGCTGTCACAATGATACTATACCATTCTTCAAATATTTCGGCTTCACGAGTTATCATCTAACAAGATTATGATAATTAAAATTTTGTTTGACATGGATACAAACTCCGACACATACCGCAGGATTCATTTCGCTGTAATGGCAATTGAGAGCGGAGCCCGTAAGTTGGGAATCTCCGGAAAGGAGATGCACGCCCGATTAAGCAAACAGGGCTTAATCAAAAATAGACTTATAAAAAGGTATGAGGAACTTCACACACAAAGTCTTGACTGGGTTGCTGATGACATTAGCGAAACACTTCTAAACTGGGAGGCAGGATTATGATAACACTTTATCACGGTTCATATATAGCAGTGGCAGCTCCACTGGTGGGATTAGGAAGAAAGAAGGTAGACTTCGGACAGGGCTTCTACCTCACAAATCTGCATGAACAGGCAAAAGCGTGGGCAGTAACAATTGCGGAAAGAAATTGAGAGACAATGTACTATGGCGCAAGCAAAGCCGAATAATCATGCTTTTGGCTGATACCCTAAAAATATCGCCGGAACGAGCCCTTGACCTTTATTATAGCACAAAGGTATATGAACAGATGACCGACCAGAAATATGGTCTGCAACTGATGAGCGACGATTATATCCTTGAAGAATTGATACAGGAGCTTAGAGAGACCCAATGACAAAAAGAATTTCAGTCCGTGAGTCTCACTCACAGACTGGGATTGGACATATTCTCTAATATCGTCTATGCGTATCGGGAGCGGTATGTTGTGCGGGATATTTGGATTTTGTAGGTAATTTGCCTGTAGAGATTGAATGAAGCGACTTAGGTTGGAGATGTTCTCCTTACTAAGTCGCTTTTGCTGTGTTCTGACCGGATGTACTGTCCGGAGATTAGTATTGGATTAGCCGGAAAGTGTGGGTTGAATGATCCGGAGATGGGGTGAAGGTGGCTTGAAGGCAGGGCTCGGTCGGACGACCGTAGGTGTCCATGTCAAGACGACGGTTGTCGTTCAGATCCTGAAAGGCTTTTATGACAAGTTGCTTGCCATAGTATCCCGAGAGATCTACAACAAATGACACACTGTCACCCTCTACTTCCATTCCCTTCATGAATACATTTTTACCATCATCTTCCACAGCAACGTAAAGGGTTCCTTCACTGTAAGGCAACTCTTTGAAAGTGATGCCTGTTTCAAGAGTCTTTGCTACCATAACCGCTGTGGATATCAGGAGCGCCATCAATAGAACTTTTCTTCTCATTTTGTCTTATTATTTATTGATTCATATATTATCGAATTATCTAATTTTTTCTTTGAAGCACTGCGTTTCTTCCCCTTGTGAAGGTTTAGTGTAAGCCCGAACCAAACAAGTTTGCGTGATCCTGAGGCTTGATATACCCTGTCGTAAGAATACAGCTCTCCAAGTTCTTTGGTGCATATCGAGACATTCCCGAAAGGGTTGACCATACCTATTGAAAAAGTGGCGTCACGATATGTATAACCGACTCCAAAATTGAGCAAATTCTGATTTACCGAAGTAATCATCTCTCCCCATAGCTGATTATATGAGTTATTATAGCGCGCCATAATCCACCACCCTCCCGACATATACATAAGCTGCGCATTTATGAACGGTTGGGAATACGAATGCCGATAGTCAATACCTTTACTGACGGTCTTATGCCAGCCGCCGTCTATCGACAACGACAGCTGCCGTATAAACAATGGCAACCGAAGAATACCCCTAACCTCAATATCGTTATTGAATCCCGCATTAAAATACGATCCTACAATTTTATTGTCAACGTATTGCCTTGATCCCATTACCGGATTGTGACAATATCTGTCGGTCACGGAAATCTTTGCAAAAATATCGTTGTGATTGAAATCAAATCCTATCTTTTGTTCAAATCTCTGAAACGGTTTCAAATCCGGATTCCCATCTGACCATAAAAATTGATCCACCTGCTGCAAAGCCGGATTAATCTGGTTGACAGACGGAGAAACAGCGGTTGTGTTGAGCGAAATGTCGACTCCATCCCAGGAGAATGGACTGTATCTTATTGCAAAACGTGGATTCACAAATGCTGAGGAATAATGCACCGGTTTCTTTACTGAATATAATGTCGCCTCCACCCCTACGGAATATTCAAAATTACTCGCCATATGTTTCCATTCAGCAAACAATTGATTATCGGTATCAGTTTCCCTGATAGTCTGTGCCGCCATAAGGTAAGCTGATTTAATCCAACCGTTTTGGCTACGTATACCGGCAGAAATACTGCCTTCCCCTACCCTGCCTTCCCATATTCCTTCAGCAAGGACATGATAACTATGGTTGACAATATTTGAAACAATCTTCATTTCAGAAGTCTCATATATCCTGTCGTTTGAACCGTCGCTAACAGTCGGAACAATATTAAAGAGCAGTTTATGACGCCTGTTAATCTTATAATGCATATAGATGTCAAAATCGGCTTGCCAATTCTTTATCGGCATAGTTTCAGACTCAAAACCGGTCTGTATTCCATCTTCAGTACAAGTGGTGACATCCCCTTTTGAAACATATTTATCATTTCTGCGTGTGAGACGCGCCTGAAGATTCACAAGCAAACGGTTGCCGACAGCATATGAATATTGCATTGACATCCTGTGAGTCACCATCCTGTTTGGAGTCTTTATCCCCGATTCCCATCGGTCAATTAGAAATCCGTCAGGCATCACTATTTGTTCCATATTGTCGCGATAACAATCCATATTCCACATCGGATTTGAATTGTAATCAAGACTCCACTCGCTGCGCCCGACATTATATTTCAAAGCAGCCGTATAATTTCCCCAGCCTCGATTTGCAGACTGAAGTATGTTTGCCATAATACCGCATCCGGACTCCCTTCGTCTCACTGTTATATCGAGCACAGCATCCACATCACCATATCCCGCACCCGGATTGGATATATAATCAACCCTCGTTATGTCTTTAGAGGAAATTGACAGCAAATCGGTTTCTGACACCTTCCTGCCGTTGACCCTTATCGACAGCTTGCTTCTTCCCGCCGGAGAGACACTTCCCCCTGCCGGATTTACAATAAGTTCGGGTATCTGGAGTGCTGACAACAGCTGAATACCATTATTAGTGGTGCTTTTCAATTCTTTAGACGGATAATACATGGTCTTACCCTCAGAAACGATTCTCTCATTCGCCATCACGACCACCTCTTCCAGTTCTTTGATATGACCCACAGTATCCACGGCTACAGTCTGAGCATATGATTCTATCCACAAGCAGCTTAATGAGAACAGCAATATCCTCGGCAAAACCTTTATGCCCATATGTTCAATTTCCGTTTTAATCATATTTTATAAACCTTACACTGCAAATTTAATATATTTATTTTATAAACCTATTAAACAATATAAACTTTTTTTTGTTAAAAATCCATCATACCTACGTAAAATACTGAAACGCAATAATCAAATTCTCAGAGCGCACTCTAAGGAAAAATGCTTTATAAACAATACCTTGAATATAAAACGAGCCATCCCGAATATGGAATGACTCGTTTTTTAATAATGATTGATATTAGCCTGGTATAGAATCAGTTTGGCATAAAAGTAACAGCCTGACCTCCGGAAGGTGCCATCTTTATCTCCAGAGTATCTGCCGATGTGACATTTCGCTCTGTGATAATCACCTTTGTCCGATCTGACGGATCATCCGCATATATTCGTGCTGTGTATGTCACACCCTCTGACAGAAAACTCAAAGGCACTGACAAACTACGGGCGGAACTGTCGGTTCCGGCACCGAGATAATAATTATCCCCTGCCCTGCGTACTATCGCGATATACTTGCCGATCTCCCCTTGCAAAGCCTGCGACCAGTCACAATCGGCATTAAAATCACGGAAAAAGCGGAATGCCTCCTGACCCTCATAATTTTCTATAAGATCAGCCGCCATCTGAAGGGGAGAATAGATTATTACCCAGTTTGCTATCTGACGGGCAACGGTGGTGTTGATCTTGCAATAATCATTCGGACCGTTCCATTCTATGCGCCCCGGATCATTCTTTGCCCTATCGTAATTAATATCAAAAATGCCGGGGGTGTAATCCATCGGACCGGAAAGCATGCGGACAAAAGGAAGTGTGCAAAGATACTCAGGCGTATTTCCTGCCGACCAGGCATTCCATTCCATACCTCTGGCACCTTCCCGGGTCATCATATTAGGCCATGTACGTCTTATTCCGGTTTCTTTAATCGGCTCATGAGCATCTATCATAAGCTGATATTTTGCCGCAGTCTCCACCACCTTCTGATAATGCCTTACCCCATATTGCGAGTGATGATATTCGCCGCCGGCGAATCCGCCCGCATACCCGGTCTTGACAGTGTGGATGCCCAAAGACTTATAATAAGCAAACGTAGAATCAAGTGCCGCTTCATATTCCGGAATATTCCCTCCGGTTTCGTTATGCGCCCATAACTCTATACCTTTCGAAGAGGCATAAGACGCTATTGAATCGATATCAAAATCGGCATAAGCCTTGGCATAATTGAAATGCTGGTCGCCGCCCCAAGTCTCCCAACCTTCATTCCAACCTTCAAACAAGACACCCTGCAGATTATTTTCTGCAGCAAAATCAATATAACGGATAGCGTTCTCTGTGGTTGCTCCATGGCGGGGACCCATGGTCCAGGTCATTGTGCCAAGATGCATACCCCACCAGATTCCCACATATTTCTGCGGCTTGATCCAGGAAGTGTCTTCTATTTTGGAAGGTTCATTCAGATTAAGGATAAGTCCTGAATTAATCAGGTCGCAAGCCGACTCACCGATCTGGATTGTACGCCAGGGGGTAGTGAAAACTGTCGGCAGATATGCCTTCACCCCATCGGGCATAGGTGCGAGATTGGCTTTCAGAGTCCGTCCTCCGGTGCGAATAAGCGTCATCTCCGGATAATCATACAGAGCCGCCTCATGTATAGAACCGAAAACCCCTCCGGATTCCGTTTCAAAAGTGAATGGCGTGTTGGCGTCCGCCACACTGTCTACCGGAAGATTTCTGTATTCAAGTTCATACGTTTCAAAATTACCGGGAATAGACCAGCTCATAGCCGCATCCGCAAATGAAAATTCAGTCAGTTCGTCATGCAATATTACAGAATCAGCCGAAGCGGTGTTCCATTCATATCTGAAAGCGATACCATCATCAAATGCCCTGAAACGCACAGTATATTGAATACTGTCGTCTGAAAGGCTCACCGCCATTTCATTATAATGATTCCTTATCTCCTTGTTTTCTCCCCACGGCTGCGACCATGTCTCATCAAACGAGGAATGCTTTATTTCCATCTTTGCATCATAAGGAACAGTGAACCCGGAAGCGATCAGACCGAGACGTGACGGAAGAATCAGAGCCTTTCCCCCTACCGAAACCGCGTAACTGAGACCTGAATCTTCCCGCACGACATCGATCTTTATATTGCCATCCGGAGAACTCACTTCCGGTTGTGAGGTGCAAGCTGAAAAAAACAATAACGCACCGAGACCACTTACAAAGTTTTTTCGCTTATTCATTTTCATTGGTAAAAAATTTAAGAGACCCGTTTTTTATCAAATCGGAATGATTGATCCTGTATCCTATCCTTTTGTCCCCTGACATGATTCCGGTCTTCCCGGCAGCAATTTTTTCGATTGTCAACCTGTCCGTACCGTAATATTCGGGATTAAGATGAATTGTGACTTTATCGAATGTGGGAAGGGTTAATGCATATTCCGGCACTCCGGGACAATCCGGATAAAGCCCCATCATTGAAAATACCGCCCAAGCCGACATAGTGCCGGCATCATCATTCCCCGGGATTCCGTCAGGTCGGGTTGTAAAATATTTATCCAGAAGCCGCGACACCTCCTTATGTGTCCTGTGCTCTTCACCCTTTATATATGTAAACAGATACGGATACGCAATATCGGGTTCATTTGCCGGATCATAGAGACCCTCATCAAACACCTTCTGCAATTTTGACACAAACGCTTTTTTACCACCCATCAGCCTGACCATTCCATCGACATCATGAGGCACAAAAAAGGTGTAGTTCCAGGCACTCCCCTCATGAAAACCTGGAACAGGTTCAAAATTTTCTCCCTGCCGCGGATCAAACGGAGTCAAAAAAGTCCCATCCTGATTTATCGGACGCAGAGTGCCGCTCTCTTTTGAATAATAATGTCGGTACCCTTTTGACCTCTCTTCCAGTTGACGGGCGAAATCCTTATCACCCTTTTCCCTTGCCAGCCAAGAAAGAGCGTTGTCCGCAACATAATATTCAAGAGCATGACTTACGGAATTGTCTCCTGAATTGTCTGCCTGATGAATGCCCAGAGGGATATATCCGCGCTCCAGGTAAGGGTCGATATCAGGACGCATACGGTTTTCACTTCCTTTCAATGTGGCAGACTTCTTCATAGCCTCATAAGCAAGATCCATATCAAAATTGCGTAGACCCTTGCGCCATGAATCGACAATGACAGGTATTGCCGGATCCCCCTCCATGGTGAACGTCTCACGTCCGTACAATTCCCATTTAGGCAACCAGCCCCATTCCCTATACATCTCTATCATCGAATTCACCATATCATCTTGTTTCTCCGGATATACAAGAGTCAGCAACTGGTGAAGATTGCGATAAGTATCCCAAAGAGAAAACACAGTGTAACGGTCACGTCCGGTGGTGCCATTTACTCCGGATTCCATCATCGGATACTGCCCGTTTACATCCTGAAGGATATTGGGATGTATCAAAGCATGATAAAGTGCGGTATAAAAGACTGTCTTCTGATCTTCCGTGCCACCCTCAACCTCAATTTTGCCAAGTTCTTGCGCCCATGAATCTCTCGCATGCTTGAGGACACTGCTAAAATCAGCATCCTTTTGTTCATGATTCAGGTTTTCGAGAGCATTTTCCTGAGAAACGAACGATACCCCGATACTCACTTCAACCTGCTCTCCGGCTTCGAGATTGTCAAACGAAAACCAATAACCGAGATCGTCACCCGACATCTCCCGGGCGAAAGACTTATAGATTTTATAAGTTCCGTTATCGGGAGTCCATTCAGCTTCCACACCATGCATCTCCGGCTGCATTTTCCAGAAGCCGGATGAATCCGGTTTTCTGTTCACCCTTAATGCAAAATACATTGTAAACACAGCATCCGGATTATAGCAAAAAGTTCCCATAAGCCGGCTGCCCACAATTTCGGTATCCGAGACACGACGTATTGACGCCCCTGTCTCATTGGTGAGTCCGATACCTAAGTTCACAAGGATATTGCCTTGCCCTGCAGGGAAGGTATATCTCTCTACCGAAGATCTTTTTGTAGCGGTAGCTTCCGACAATATCCCGTATTTCTCAAGATATGCGGAATAGTAACCGGGAGAGGCTTCCTCGTCACGATAAGTGGTGCCGTAATCTCGATAATTGACATTAAGAGGCCCTGTCGTTGCCATGGTCACTACCGAACCCAGTTCCGGGCATCCCACCCCGCTCAGATTTACATGAGAAAAACCTGTGAGATAACTGTTGGTGACATCATAC
>CAMTMX010000024.1 GCA_947073495.1 uncultured Porphyromonadaceae bacterium | reverse complement strand
ATAATAACAGAACGAAAGCTCAAAATTGACCGAAAAGGACTTTAAAGATTTCATAAAGTTAAATTCAAACATTCTCTAAGAATTGAAGGAATAATTCTCAGATACTGTTTAAAATTTATTTTATCTTGTCATTGAGGTCTTTGTCAGCATCTTTATGATATTTATTCAGTCATTATGTAACCCGTAACTCCATCATAAATATAAAAATCTATCATCCCTGAGATTAGCAACTACGGAGAATGGAGCATATCAAGCGGTGAAATAAGCTTGATTTCAAGTCAAGACCCCATACCATAATCCTTCTTCAAGGATGGACAGTATCGTTGGATACTATACGACTGAAAATAAAAATTGATAGAGCCTTGAGCTTACCAAAAGGCACATGGAATAATAAGAAATCTGTAACCTTAAAACGACAATACGATGAAACTTACTGAAATATTCCTTTGATTCTCCACTTATAATGTTTATATTTGCATTTTCAATAAAAGATACTTAAACATGAAAGCAATCGTTACACTGATAATCTATTTGCTATGCTGCTTAGGCTTGAACGCTCAAATCTTTTCAGAATACTTCAATGTAGGTAATCCCATCAAATATTGCGGAACAGAATTCTCTTTTGTGTGGAGTGCTCATCCACAAGAAAATTATTTCGTACAAGAATATTTGCCAAAAGGAGAATCTCTTGAACACTATAACCAAATGTTTACAGTTAGTGTAATATTTTGGGATAGGACGCCTCTGGAATCGGTTAAAGCCAAAATTGCGGAATTAGAGGAACGCAAAAAAACAGACCCGATTACCAATTACTTGGTCGCTGAAAATAATGGAGAATATATCCTTGAATTTATTGTTGGAGACAGTAGTAACGGTAAAATGAACATTGTGGAAGTTGACGTGCATTATTATAAGCAAATGACAATTAACGGAAGAAATGCTTCTGTTTTAAGTTTCTATTCATGTCGTGCATATGGAGATGATATTAAATCATTTATTCAATCCATACCAGAAAAAAGAAATGGTTGGTACGAAGGCATGAGTAATCTAAAAATCAATCCTAAATTTCCCCTGAAATAAATGCCATTCCTCAGACTTTATAATATCTGTTATTTCGCTGAAAAATAGTAGATCTCTCCAAGGGTAAGTTGTGACAAATAACAATATGAAATAAACTGCCGACAGCACAATGAAACATTTGAGTTGTATTATATTGACTTTGGTTGTGTTCGTTCTCGTTTCATGTGAGGAGCGTACCGGCTTTTATGATGGTGAACAGCAAGAAATAATTGCTAGATTGACTATGAAGGAATGGAAATTAGTCTATGAGCATATGCCAAGCTTTGATCCAACTGAATTTCATGGAGAAGGCTGGGTTTATAAATTCAATTCCAACGGCACAGGTTCATACAAATGGATTAAATGGGAAGACGGAAGCATTGAGGGGGAGCCGGTCTATTTCCATTGGACCTTTACCACTGATAATCTTGCTGTTATATACATTGACAAATCTGAGCGTTTCTGGTTGATTGACAAGCTGACTGCAAATGAACTTTGGGTATATGACTCGTATCAGGATCCGTGTTGCACCCTAACTCTGATGAGGTGTTCTTGAAATTTGTAACGCAATGAGTCGGATAAATGCAGACTTTTATGGACGCCTGAATTGTTTATCTATATAATAATTGATAATAATTGGACTATGACAATTAATCGATATATCCCGGTTTTGGTTATTCTTTGCTTGGCTCTGGTGGCAAGTGCTAAGAAAAAGAAGATTCAGGATTATCCCCGGGCAGAAATCAAGGTGAGCTACAACTATCATCATCTTGCGTTACGCAATGATGGAGAAGTAATTACAAGTGATTATGATTATTTGTTGCTTGCCAACACAGAGCGCTCGAAGTATTATAATTATAATAATGAATATATTGACTCTCTCGAATCCACTCCGCAGGGTCGTAAATTACATGATCAGTTGATTACAATCGGATTGGAGCAATATCGGAAAACCGGAGATTCTTCGGCTGTACCGCATAAGAAAGGACAGATATATGTTTTCAAGTCTTTGAAAGACGGTATTACAACTGTTTATGATACCTACGGACTTGGTGAACAAGGATATTATGACGAACCTATTACAGAATTGGAGTGGACAGTTGGTGATTCTACAAAGACCGTACTTGGATATGAATGCATAATGGCTCAAACTAATTATCATGGACGACATTGGACAGTATGGTTTGCACCTGAGATTCCTCTTCATGACGGTCCGTGGAAGCTTTGTGGTCTGCCTGGTCTGATACTGGAAGCTGCGGATTTGACAGGACAACATAATTTCACAGCCACGGGTATAGAAAACAGCAATCAAGAGATGTATCCCGTTTATCAACCGGACCAGTATGATAAGATGGATAGGATTGATATGCTTAAGGCGTATGCTACTTACCGCAAAAACTCGGACGCTTATTCAAGAGCCTTGATAATGGATACTCCTGACGGCACTAAAGTAGAGATGGACGCACCTCGTCAACAAAAGGACAACACGCAAAAAATTGATTTTCTCGAGACTGATTATCACGAATGAAGCGAGTTATGACGTATCTGCTTTTCTACAATCCGATATTACAGGAGGCTGTGTCAAAACATTACTTACGACACAGCCCCAGCAACGAATATCAAGAAATTTGTTAAGACGGGAATCACATTTCAATAGTATATACACCTAATTGATCATCTCCTTCGACGGTGTATACGTTGTTATCGTTAAGGAACAGAATGCTTCCGAAATCTTTGTTTTCATCGGCATAAGTGTGTTGTTCGCCAGTTTTAAGATTCATAACACAAGCATATTTGCTTCCATTGTTATTAAATGACACAATCAGCCAATTGTCATTGGCGTGGAATATAAGATGATCGATTGGAAGACCTTCTTCTAACAGTAAGTGATTGCGTTCATTAGTGTCCATGTCTCTCAAATGTTCAAAAAAGGAATTGTCTTGCCAGAGACCATTAAAATCCAATGTATATGCAAGTGATTTGGTTGAATCAGTTACAGAAAAAATTTGAGGTTCAAAATTAGGCATATATAAGATATTGTCATTTGAACGTTGTAAGCTCACTCCGGAAACAAGAGTAACATTTGTCAGATGTTCCGGTATTTTATGAATGACAGATATACTGTCGTTGTCGCAATTCTTATATATCAGTTTGTTGTTTGAATTGTATGACTGATTTGCAAAGTCACACCAAATACCTTTGTCATCTGTCATGAAAGCGACTGTACCAGGGGGGATAGGAGTGCTTTTTATCCATTCACCGTCATGAGAATAAGTTTCGACTGAAAATCTCATAAAATCATATAGATGAACATGGTCTTTATCCACCACCATATCTGTAATCATTCCCATTTCTCCGGGCCCCGAACCGATATTAGGAAATTTCCTGATAAATTTACCATTTATGGTATATACATATACTCCCGGTGCTTTATTTGGATCGAGAATATATATGGTATCATTGACAAGAGCACCGGCATTTATTAATCCTGGGAATGTGTCGCTTTCAGCGACCGGAATATAGTGGCGGTCTTTAAAAATATCGGACAATGGTTTTGTGTTGTTCACATCAATATTCAATATGTCGGTGGAAGCTCCTTCATTTTTGCTATTGCTTCCACATGAAAATAGTATTGATGATAACATGCTGCCTACAATTCCGAAACAGGCAATACGAAGTCCATAATCTTTCATATTAAATATTCCAATTTATTGTTTTAGTATCACGTTTACTTAAACGGCTTCGACATACGTTTTCAAAATATTGGAACAAAATTAATAAAAATACCTTAATCCGGGATAAACAATTATAATTATATGAATGTTATAGTGTGAGTAATAAGAATTAATCTAAGTATAACTTAAAATATTTTATAGTATGCAAAAGTATAGATGTGAGGTTTGCGATTGGAT
Organism: uncultured Porphyromonadaceae bacterium; assembly: GCA_947073495.1. Taxonomy (GTDB): domain Bacteria; phylum Bacteroidota; class Bacteroidia; order Bacteroidales; family Muribaculaceae; genus Lepagella. The sequence goes on along the minus strand of CAMTMX010000024.1, from coordinate 35,499 downwards.
ATATGATCCAGAGATAGGTGATCCCGAAGGAGGAATAGCTCCTGGTACTGCATTCGAAGATATTCCCGACGATTGGGTTTGTCCGGTTTGCGGTGTAGGTAAAGAAGATTTTGTTGTGGAGCCGTAGTCATACTATCAATTTTGATATATCAAATTAAGTGAATGTTTGAATTTAACTTTATGAAATCTTTAAAGTTCTTTTCGGTCAGTTTTGAGCTTTCGTTCTGTTATTATGGAACCCCGTAACGCCATCTCTCAAACTCAAAATTTACTCGAAAATCCTCTCTAAATCTTAACATAAGTCATATCCAAACATTCTCTAAAAAGCGGGCATTCTGTTTCCAATTGGTTATATTGAAACAGAATACCTGCTTTTATCTGTAACAATATTTGAAGTAATAAAGACTAACCAATTTTTGTCATCTACTAAATCATAATATATAATTGACAAGGTTAAATAGAGTTGAATCTGAAGAAATCGTGTTATTGATAATAGTTGCGCATGCCTCCACGTTACTGTTGTCATATTCGAATTTTATCCATGAAATACTTGACGAATATAGCTTGCTCTATATAATGAGGATAAGTAAGGAGTTTTATTTTTTTGAACTTACAAAACCATTAGCTATGAAGATTATAGTGAGTGTAAAAGAGCGATGCCAAAAAGAAAATTTTGTAATCCGTAAAAAAGGAATATGTTATTTATTGAATCCTTGTAGCCTTATATAAAAGTTTTTAGTAATTTTGTAATTAAAGGTTATTCTTTTTATTTCATAATTAAACGAAATTGTTTAAACTTGTTTGTGAGGATTGAATTCATTATGGCTTTTTAATTTAAAAAATTTAAACAGTTTCTTAGAAACTGTTTAAATTTATTTGTCGAAGTAATTGAGAGAATTTGTCGAGCAGATTTTTGATATTTATGAAGGAGTTATGTGGTTCCATAATGACTGAATAAATATCATAAAGATGCCGACAAAGACCTTAATAACAAGACAAAATAAATTTTAAACAGTTTCTAATGTGATAGTAAAGAATATCTTGTCTTATATGTATCGTTTTAAATTCTCTATATGATATTAAAATTCGAACAGAAAAAGCCCGGTCGAATCCGACAGACTGTGCATCCGATAGATATTGAGATTGATGGTTCGCCTTCTACTGTGGCTGAACTTATCGATGCTACTGTCAGGAGTTGTGTCGCGATATTTAATCTTAAAGCATGCAGTGCTCCAAGTAGTGATAGAATGGATGAAGATAGTACGCATGCTCCGGTTTCAGAAAAACAGATAGATGATTTTGCTGAAACCGGACGGGTTGCATTCGGAATAGTCTATAATGGGAAAATGGCTGATCCTGATAAGGCTGTTGTAAATGCTCTTCAAAGTTACGAAGATGGTTTATACCGGATATTTCTCAACGGCAACCCGCTTGGAGAGTTGGAAACAAAAATAAAATTAACAGAAGGAGACTGCCTGACAGTGGTGAGGCTTACACTGCTTGCGGGCAGACTCTGGTAAATAAATTGAATAATATCATGAATTTAACTTGGAATGAAACGTTGACTAATCTGTGTAAAAACTACATCGATTATATCAAAAATAAGTTTGTAATTACAGATTGTCTTGAGGAAGATGTCAGACTGCTTATAGAAGAATTATTCCATTATATTGACATTGATTTTACCAATGATCAATTTCAAACCAGAATCATGGAATATGCTGCCGTTCACGGTATTGAAGACACGGCATCATTGTTTGACGGAAAACTTAAGGCAGTTCCGATATTCCTTTTGGGTGAAGAATGGTCTCAGGCATGGTGTCAGTATGTGAAAGCAGAAGCTGAAAGTCCGTATACAACGGGGTATCTTCGTCGTTCTGTAAGATCTAAAAAAATTAGTCTTCATAGCGGAAATTTAGTGGCGGCATTAAAAAGTTTTTTCATTCTCAAAGCTACCGGGTTTACTGCAATTGAGATTATGCGGGGTGGTCGTGACCCTCAAGAAATCAAAAATATAGCTTATACTCTCGAACGAACTGCATGGCTTACGGGAATGATAAGAATTGGTAATAGGGAATGCATTGATTATCTCACAGAGGCAATGGTCTCGGAAAACAATGCCAACCGGCTTTCTTATGATTTCTTCAGAGCTGTAGTGAAAAGTGGGAATAAAGAGCTCCTTGAACTCGAAGGGAAACTTTTACTTGCAGCCCGACTTCAGGAAGGATTGCGGCAGGCGATAGTGGAGACAATGGATGAAGGTATTCCAGAAAGCTATATATCTCTTTTGGATATCATTACTAAAAACAATCTTCAGCGTTTTGCCGCAGTGAAACGAGGGCTTGCCGTCACGACAGGTCTTGATGAAGCCGAGGCTCCCGACAGGATCAATGATAAATTTATAAATCTGGTGTCTGTCTATCTTTCCGATCGTGAAGCGGCAAAGATTGCTGTCGAAAGCAAAGATGCAATGGAAGTGTATCTTGCTCTATGGTCAATGGCTTTCTTCAATGTGGAAGATTTAGATATTCCCATAAAAAGATTGATAACAACGGCTCCGGCTTATCGGGTGGAGGCGGCTATGCTTGTACTTGCAACTCTACAATATCCTGAATTATGCCGAAAAATAATTTCTGATGTCATTCACACGCGATCTTCTGACCACGGGATACTTGCCGGTGCTTTTCCATTATATCTCGCCTCCCCCAATTTTTACATAAGTTGGTACGGGGAACCTACTGCTGTCCCTTCACTAAATGACTTTTTTAGTTCGAGGGAAGAGGCGATCAATGATTTCCGGATTCTTGTTGATTTGCTTGACAATATGAAGGAGACCGAGATTTTTGATCCATATGTTTTCCCTTGGAACGTTGCAAAGCTAACAAAAGGAGATGTGGCGATGAAGCTGACGAAAATTGCACTGCTCCTTGAATCTGCGGAATATGTGGATCAAGCACTTGATTATATCAATTTCATGGATACATATCAACGTGCAGGCGCGATAAAATATTTATTGCGTCGACCTTCCACCCGCAAAGAGATTGAATTTGCCGTAAAAGGAATGGCAGATCGCGGAGGAGAACCACGTGAAGCATGTTGTGCGATTGTTAAGCGTCTGCATGAAGACGGGAAACTGACAGAAGAAGACTATATCGCAATGGAAGAGTTGCTCAGGCTTAAGGCATCCGCGATGCGTATAACCATTATTGAGATACTTTCTTCGCTTCCTGAGGGTAAAGACGGTGCTGCTGTCAGTCGGCTTCTTGCAGATAAGACAGCAGACAGAAGACTCGCCGCTCTTGACATCATTAAAATTTGGATAGAGCGTTGTAGTCATCAGGATGCGGTGAAGAAACTTTTGCCTGAACTCAAATCAATCTCACGTCCTACTTCCAAAGAAAAAATTCTTATAGGCAATATACTCGAATTATGCAATACGAATAAGAGTTCATACAATGCAGCAAACGGTTTCGGTCTTTATAATCCTGAGGACTCCTTACATATAAAGGCAAAATGTCCTGAAAATTTCAGCATAGAGAAAGCACTGTCGTTTAAGAACAAGGGTGGCATCTTTTCTTTTAAAAGCAATAACAGGGCTCAAGAGATCATGCTGAAAATAATGGAGATTATAAAGGAGAATGCCGATTATGAGTTTAAAAATTCCTGGGGCGGGACTGTACGTTTGGGCAATACACCAAAATACAATCGATATGGAAGCGGATTGAAGGCACTTGCAAAACCAGAAATGTGGGAAGAATTTTATAGACGCGAAATTAATTCGGCCATGGATATGTTGCGGCTTGATATTGCGATTTCAGATTTTGAAAAATATAACTCACCGTTTTTCCCTCTGTTCAAGCGTTTGCTTGGGAAAGCGTTCCATCAGGAAAACTCTATGGATGAGTTAAAGGATCTCCCATATTACACTCAGGCGCATGAAGTATGTGATTGTCTCATAGAAGAATATGTGAATTGTCCTGAAACGTGGAGAATTTCTACGAATATTTTGGCGGTAATAGTTACTACAGTGCCCACGGAGGAGATGGTGTACAGATATATTGACAGCTATTCCCGGTATAGGAGTGAAGATTATCACTCTGTCTTTGGTGTATGGCCATTCAGTATGTTGTGCAATTTGCTTGTTAAAAGTTCGTCAATATGTGATGACGACCTGTTTGTTGATTCGTTTTCTGTGAGGTATGAATATTATCGCAAACTCGGTTACAAAAAGTGTTTCAATCCTATTGATCCTTCAGAATATCGTCGTCTTTGGAATCTTGGATTAATCACAGATAATGAATTCTGGCACGAGATGCTTGGTCGCGAATCATCTCCGGAAATGGTGGGATGGCTTACAGAACGCCTTCCCGGAGTGGAACGACGCTATAAATGGCAAAAACAGATATGCGAACTTAATCCAGTGGAATGTGATTTCGTCAATATAGCGGTCAATCGCATTTTAGATATTGAATTGCAACGCGGTGATACACCTACAACGGTGACTAAACTTGTACATAATATTAAAATTATTAAAGGCGCCGATTATCTGATCAAGATTCTTTCCGGCCTTGGGAAAGAAAAACCTAAATGTAATATTTGGTCGGTAGGCGATAATAAACGCGACACATTAACATGGTTGCTCCATGTAAGTTGCCCGGCTGATGAAGACACGGCTTCTGAATTGAAAAATAAAGCAGAATCCGCAGGCATTTCTGAGGAAAGACTTGTGGAGGCGGCAATGTATTCTCCACGTTGGTTGGGTATTGTGGAAGAGGCTATCGGATGGTCCGGACTTGAAAGCGCCGCCTATTATTTTATGGCACATACAGGAGAAAGATTGGATGAGAGTGTGAAATCGCACATATCACGATACACATCTGTCGCTCCTGAAGATTTTGCCGATGGTGCATTTGATCCGGTATGGTTTAATGAGGTATATAAACTTCTTGGTAAAAAGCGCTTTGAAGTGGTGTATGATGCTGCCAAATATATATCTGAAGGAAACCGTCACACCCGTGCACGGAAACTTTCCGACGCATCCTTAGGCATATTGAAGGCTAAAGAGGTTCAAAAAGAGATTGTAGACAAGCGCAATAAGGATCTTGTTGTGGCTTATGGACTGATCCCTCTCGGGCGAAACCGGATAAAGGATCTGCGGCAGCGTTATGAATTGCTCAACAAATTCCTGAAAGAGAGTAAACAGTTTGGATCTCAGCGTCAGGCGAGCGAAGGGAGGGCTGTGAAGCTGGCTCTTGATAACCTTGCCCGTACAGCAGGATTTGGAGATTCAACCCGGCTCACCTGGAGTATGGAGGCAGACCTGATCAAAGAAATTTCTGAATTTTTATCGCCAAAGGATATTAATGGTGTAATAGTTTACATTGAATTGCAAGAAGGGATTCCCTGTCTTGTAATAGAAAGTAAAGGTAAGAGACTGCAAAGTCTTCCATCCCGTCTTAAAAAAGATAGCTATATCGTGAAATTGCGAGAGGTCTATCAACAATTAAAGGCGCAACATGTCAGAGGACGTGCCTTGTTGGAAGATGCTATGGTCAACGGATCAGAATTTACAGGAGAAGAGATAGCTCAATTAAGTGAAAACCCGATTATATGGTCACTTTTTTCACGTCTTGTTTTGGTGAAAGATATCAATGCTTTTGGATTCCCCGGCAATGACGGTCGCTCTTTGGTGGCAGCAGATGGAGTAGTGTCAGATATTTTACCGACTGACCGTGTACGTATTGCTCATCCTTATGATTTTATGAATGCAGGTGTGTGGAGCGCATACCAGGCTATCTTATTTGAGAGACAGTGGAGGCAGCCGTTCAAGCAAGTGTTCCGCGAATTATATGTGCCTACTTCTGAAGAAAAAGAACAATGGAAGTCCATGCGTTATGCAGGCAAACAAATCATGCCGGCACGTACGGTAGGATTGCTCAGGAAACGGCAATGGACTGTGGATTATGAAAATGGTCTTCAGAAAGTCTGTTTCAACGGAGATGTCACGGTCGTGCTCTATGCTATGGCTGACTGGTTTTCTCCCTCAGATATCGAAGCGCCCACGTTGGAATATGTTGCTTTCTATGATCGCCGTAGCTTGAAAAGCAAAAAGATCAATGACGTGAAACCTATAGTGTTTTCCGAAATCATGCGCGATGTAGACCTTGCTGTAAGTGTGGCAAATGCAGGAGGTGTAGATTCGGAGACCAGCCATTCCACAATTGAGATGCGCCGTGTGATAGTGGAACATGCCATCCCGATGTTTGGAATAAATAATTTCGAATTATCCGGTAATTTCGTGAAAATACAAGGTTCCTTGGGCAATTATAATGTTCATCTCGGAAGCGGAGTGGTGCATAAGGAAGGTGGGAGTCAGATAGCTGTTTTGCCTGTCCATACTCAAGGGAGAGGTCGTATCTTCTTGCCGTTCCTTGACGAAGATCCAAAGACAGCGGAAATTATTTCTAAGGTTTTACTCTTTGCAGAAGACTCAAAGATCAAAGATCCCTCCATTCTTGATCAAATATAATTTCAAGAAAGGCGACATCAAGCTTCGGGCGGATTTGGTTGTCGTCTTTTTTGTTCTATTTGATACTTACGCAGAATGTTTATTATGGTCATGACAGAATACTATGGTTCGGTAAATTTTTTATGTTAAAATATACCGAACCATAGTATGTCCGCAATGACATTTTTCTTATTTATCCCCTTTCAGAATGAAAAAAAATAGGTTTTCGATGTTAAAAATATTGTAGGATTAGCCAATTTATATTAATTTTGTCATGATATTTTCGTATCCTTCTATATCCCATAAAAACTCTATGGCTAATCTTGAACGAATTTCAAAAACCAAATATCTCAAAGTTCTTGCGCACATAGCGATCTTGCTTACTATGTGTGCTTGGGGATCCTCTTTTATATGCACTAAGGTATTAATGGTTGATGGAGGGTTGACTCCAGTAGAAGTATATATTTACCGTTTTGTCGTGGCTTATATTCTTCTACTTTTGCTCACCTTCCGTCAAATTCGATCTAACAATTGGAAAGATGAACTTCAACTTCTATTGTGTGGTATGTGTGCAGGTTCATTATATTTTGTTACAGAAAATTATGCGTTGAAGTATACTTCAACGGGAAATGTATCCTTATTAGGATCGATCTCCCCTATTTTTACCACTATACTTGTGGCAATTATCTATAGGGTAAGAATGAAACCAGGAGTTATCTTGGGATCTATCATCGCTTTTTCGGGTGTGGCAAGTATCGTGTTTAGTCATGGAGAGGGAATCGAGATTAGACCGACGGGAGATATCTTGGCTTTGAGTGCTTCTCTCTCTTGGGCAATTTATGCTGTTGCAATCCGACGCCTAAGCCCACTATACAATACGTTGTTTATCACAAGGAAATTGTTTTTTTATGGTGTTATAACAGCATTGCCGTTGCTTCTCATTCAAGACGAACCGTTGCATCTATCTGTACTCTTTAATTTCAGCCAGCCTCAGTTTGGAATGAATTTTATGTTTCTTGTGATTTTCTGTTCTGTCTGTGCCTACATTATATACAATGAAGGAATGAAAATACTAGGTTCAGTCACTGCGAGCAATTATCTTTATCTGCAGCCGCTTGTGACAATGGTGGCTGGTTATTTTATATTTGATGAAGTTATAACACCCTTGGGTTACTTGGGTTGTGTATTGATTATAGGAGGGCTTGTGATTTCTGATAAATTGCAATGGGATTTCAAAAAATATAAATAGATGATGAATTTGTCATTTGATCAATCTCGGTTGCAACAATTTAAATTAAGAGACGTTAAATTATGAGGGAACGGTTTCGTTTCCTCATAATTTTTTCTCTTACGTTTTTTTGACCGGGTTAATTATGATAGATTATAACTCCTATTTAGACGATGCAATCGCAATGGCACGTGCCGCAGGCGATATTCATCTTGATTTTTTCCGTTCTTCAAGACTTAATATTGAAACTAAATTGAACGACAGTGACGTTGTGACAATCGCAGACAAGGAATCAGAGAAACTGATTGTATCTGTTATAACCGAGAAATATCCGGAACATGGCATTATAACTGAAGAATCCTCTCCGTTACATGAGGAGCGTGAATGGAGGTGGATTATTGATCCGCTCGACGGCACAACCAATTTCAGTCAAGGTCTTCCGAATTTTTGCGTTTCGATTGCTTTAGAACACAAAGGAGAAGCTGTGGTCGGAGTAGTTTATGCACCCTATCTTGGAGAACTGTTTCATGCCATAAAAGGGAAAGGTGCCTTTTTTAATGGTAAAAAAATTATTTGTGGAAATAAAACTATCTTATCAGAATCTGTCGTGGCTACCGGCATGCCATACGACAAATTAGACAATCCGGATAACAATCTTCAGGAAATTTGTAAGGTAGCACCAAAGGTCAGGGGAATAAGAAGATTAGGTTCGGCGGCCTTGGATCTTTCTTATGTGGCTGCAGGTTTTCTTGATGGCTATTGGGAATTGAATCTTAAAAGGTGGGATATTTCTGCTGGAATGCTGATTGTAAAAGAAGCAGGAGCTGCTGTTGTATCTATCCGGGAAAACAGAAATTTTTCCATTATGGCTGTTTCGCGTGGTATAGAAGATCAATTGTTATCATTGTTGAAAATTCAATAAATCGAAATAAAATTAACGGCTCCATACAGGAGCCGTTAATTTTATGTGTTTCGAAATTCTTTAGGTGACATTCCGACTTTCTTTTTAAAATATTTTCCGAAAAATGATTGCGATGGGAAATTCAGTTCATCCGCAATCTGTTGAATATTGAGGTTTGTCGATTTTAAAAGAACTTTTGCTTCCAGTATCACATAGCGTTCAATCCATTCCACGGCTGAAAACCCAGTCTCTTTTTTCATGGTACGGGAAAGATGTTTTGGAGAAATTCCCAGGTCTTCTGCATAAAAATCAAGGAAACGCTTCTCTTTGAAATGTTTCTGTACGAGTCCTAAAAATTTTGTAGTGATTCTGTTGTTGCTTTTAAAGAAATCGTTAGCCAGGGGTTGGTAGCATTTATATGCGATCTCATAGAAAAATGAAGACATCCCGAGAGCCATTGCCTGATAAGAAAATGGATTTTCTTTTTCATTGAATATTTTGGTTATGCGGGAATATAAGTTCTCAAAACTATTTATAAGGTCGGTAGGAATTTTTACAATCTGCTCTCTGATTGCTATCTGATAATATTTGCAATCCTGCAGCAGGAGAAAAAGGTTGTCACAAAATCTCTTCGACATCACTATAAAAGAACAATTCAAGTCATCACTGACATATCTTAGCTGTAGAATTTGAGATCGTCTGATATTTACAAAGCAAGGTGCAGTTATTTCATGAGATATAAGGTCAATGTCTACTTTGCATTTTCCTTTTTTCAAAAACACGGACACATTCGAAGAGAATTTAATAGGATCCGCCAATACTGGAAGCATACTTATGTTGAATCTTTCCAGCACCCAGAAGTCAGTCTCGAGAATATTCGAGACCTTTTCCGGAAGTTCCATATCATATTTTAGTCCTCGGTCCATACTTGTAGATTTAAGACATGCGTGCTACCTGATTCAAACCTTGCTAAGATTGAAGAATGTATAAGTGAGTGGCTCAAAGGAATTTTTTTATTTTTAATAATTTTGTAAAAGATTTAGAAACTGCTTCATTCATTTCTTTAGGATAGCGGATATCAGTAAATACGCTTGCCAAAGATGCTTTTTGATTTTCTTTCACAAATTTTATATTGTCAGGATATTCTTCTTTGTCTTTGAATAGATTTAAGGTCTCTTGGTCGGAATCTTTACGATATTTTTCATTATGTATCACTGCTCTGACGGGAAGTCTCTCCACTTGTTTTTCGTCACCTTTGGGATAACCAATAGCGAGGCTTGCTACTGGTACCACGAGTTCAGGAAGTTCAAGCAAATTGGAAATGTCGTTAGCATTATAATTTACTGTTCCAAGATAACATGTACCAAGACCTTCCATTTCAGCTATAGTTACTATTTGTTGCGAGAATATCACAGCGTCGGTCAATGCTGTGATAAAAGAATGGAAATTGTCATATCCCGGTTTTGCTCCCGATAGTTTACACCATCTTGAGAATCTGTTGAAATCTGCGCATATAGTCAGAATAACATCACATCCTGTCGATGCCGGCTGGTTGAAATGTTGTGCAGCAAGTTTTGTTTTCATCGACGGGTCGCGAGTGACTATAACGGAATAAAGCTGCATATTCCCACATGAGGGGGCGTGCATTGCCCTTTCGATAATATTTGTAAGCTTTTCATCCGGTATATGACGCCCGTTGAAATTTCTGACTGTTATCCTATTTGAGAAATAATCAAATTTCATAGAAGGTAATATTAAAATAATTAGGAAAGAGCATATTCCCTTATTGTTTGTATAAGTTGTTTGTCCAAATCGGGAAATTATTCTTTCAATTAATTGCTATTGTTTTGCAAATATACTCATTTTTTTGCTAAATTTGCAATCACATCTCTCCAATAAAATTCCATTTTTTTATATAGGAAAAAATCTTAAAAATTCAAATGGCTGAACCTCAAACCTTTTCTTATGATGAAGCTTATAATGCTTCTCTTCAATACTTTAATGGTGACCAACTTGCTGCAAGGGTGTGGGTTACTAAATACGCATTGAAGGATTCATTTGGAAATATTTATGAAAAGACCCCCGACGATATGCATCGTCGTATTGCCCGTTCATTAAATCGCATAGAAAACAAATATCCTTTCCCAATGAGTGAGGAAGAGATATTTAGTCTTCTAAAAGATTTTCGCTATATAGTTCCTCAAGGAAGTCCGATGGCTGGTATTGGCAATACATATCAAGTCGGATCTTTATCAAACTGCTTTGTGATCGGGCTCGACGGCAAACCGGATTCGTATGGCGGAATTGTCAAGATTGATGAAGAGCAGGTGCAGCTTATGAAGAGAAGAGGCGGAGTCGGGCATGACTTGTCTCATTTGCGTCCTAAAGGTACCCCTGTAAAAAATTCTGCTTTGACCTCTACCGGTCTTGTTCCGTTTATGGAGAGATATAGTAACTCGACCCGAGAAGTGGCACAAGACGGAAGACGAGGGGCGTTGATGTTGACGGTTTCTATTAAGCATCCTGACTCTGAAGGATTCATTGATGCAAAGATGACTCCTGGCAAAGTTACCGGAGCCAATGTCTCGGTAAAAATTGATGATGAATTTATGGGCGCGGTGGTTTCCGGTAATACATATATGCAGAAATTCCCCATTGATTCTGATAATCCGGATGTCACTAAAGAAATTGATGCAGTCTCTTTATGGAAAAAAATTATCCATGACGCCTGGCAGAGTGCGGAACCCGGGGTGCTTTTTTGGGATACAATCCGCAGGGAAAGTCTTGCAGACTGTTATGCTGATCAAGGATTCGAGACTGTGTCAACAAATCCTTGTGGAGAAATTCCTCTTTGCCCTTACGATAGTTGTCGCCTATTGGCGATCAACCTTTACAGCTATGTAAAGAACCCGTTCACATCTCAGGCGGAATTTGATTTTAACCTTTTCCGTGAACATGTAGGGAAAGCTCAGAGAATCATGGATGATATCATCGATCTTGAAATGGAGAAGATCGATCTTATCATAGATAAGATCGGGCTTGATCCTGAGACTTCTGAAGTGAAACAGACGGAACTCAATTTGTGGAAAAAGATTAAGATGAAGACCTCTGCAGGGCGTCGTACAGGATGTGGAACAACAGCTGAGGGAGATATGCTTGCTGCGCTCGGGCTTACTTATGGAACTAAGGAAGCTACGGAATTTTCTACAAAGGTTCATAAAGAATTGGCTCTTGCCTATTTTCGCTCTTCTGTGGAAATGGCAGAACAGCGAGGAGCATTTGAACTATATAATGCTGAAAGAGAAAGGAACAACCCTTTTATTTCAAGATTGAGGGAGGCTGATCCGGAATTAATTGCGAAAATGGAGAAAGTTGGTCGTCGCAACATTTCATGTCTTACTATAGCTCCTACAGGCACAACGTCTCTTATGACTCAGACAACATCCGGAATAGAACCTGTTTTCATGCCTGTTTACAAGAGGAGAAGAAAGGTGAACCCGAGTGATGAAAATGTGAGGATAGACTTTGTGGATGAGGTAGGAGATTCTTTTGAGGAATACGTAGTCTATCATCATAAGTTCCTTGAATGGATGCACATTAATGGAATTGAGGTAAAGTCTAATCTTACTACTGAGGAACTTGACCAACTCGTGGCTCAATCTCCTTATTATAAAGCCACTGCCAATGATGTCGACTGGATGGAGAAAGTCAGGATGCAGGGTGAGATTCAAAAATGGGTTGACCATTCCATAAGTGTTACTATTAACCTGCCGAATGAAGTCAGCGAAGAACTTGTCGGTAATCTATATATGGAGGCATGGCGTGCCGGGTGCAAGGGATGTACTGTATACCGTGATGGATCTCGGAATAATGTGCTTGAGGCTCTTCCCAAAAAGAAAGAGACTAAACAACATGTTGATTCTAATCCGCTTGCAGGATTGATTCATATGCCTGATCATACCGTTAAGCGTCCGACAGAACTTGAAGCGGACGTAGTTCGTTTCCAAAATAATAAAGAAAAGTGGATTGCTTTTGTTGGATTAGTTGATAATAAGCCATATGAGGTGTTTACCGGTCTTGCCGATGATGAGGATGGCATTTTCTGTCCTAAGAGCGTAAGTCATGGCAAAATTATTAAAGCTGTTGATGAAAACGGAAAGAAGCGTTATGATTTCCAGTTTATCAATAAGAGAGGATATAAGACCACAATTGAAGGATTGAGTGAAAAGTTTAATCCGGAATTCTGGAACTATGCGAAACTCATTTCAGGCGTGCTAAGATATGGTATGCCGATTGATCAGGTGCTGAAACTTGTCGGAGGACTTGACCTTGACTCCAACAGTATCAACACTTGGAAGAATGGTGTAGAACGAGCGTTGAAAAAATATATGCCAAATGGCACCGAGGCTAAAGGTCATAAATGTCCCAATTGTGGAGAGGAAACATTGGTATATCAGGAAGGATGTCTGATATGTACTAATTGTGGCAACTCTCGTTGCGGATAACTATACATGGAGACACACCATAAACAAGTGGTGTGTCTCTACATAATTATGTAATATTAACTAAGCATGTTGCTGTCTGGAGTGTTTATTACTTAAGGATAGTATTATGTTTGCAAACTAAATATTTTCTCACATGAAAATCTCTTTTAATCTAAACTATCACACCCAATGGGGAGAATCTCTGTATCTTTGTGGTGATTTGCTTCAGCTTGGCGGTGGTGACGCAACCCAGGCGTTAGAGATGAGGCTGACAGCTCCAGATCAATGGGTGGCAGACGTGGAATTTAAGGACAATCCCGGCGATTTCAACTATTACTTTATTGTTAAGGCTGAAGGGAAAGCCTGGCGTTTTGAATGGGGGAAACCCCATAAATTCATAGGCGGTGACAATATTGATGTTGTAAAGGTTTTTGATTCATGGCAAGATATGCCGGCTGATAAACCCTATTACTCGTCTGCATTTGTAGACGGAATGTTGATGCGCAGGTTTCGCGACCAACCTCTACCATCATTGCCAGGAACTTTGCAACTAAGAATCAGTGCTCCAATGGTTGAACCTGACGAAGTGCTCGCTATTTCCGGTGAGGGTGATTTCTTAGGGAACTGGCTTCCGGCTAAAGCTCTTCCTCTGAATGATTCCAATTATCCTGAATGGAGCATAAATCTGCCGTTGTCTTGTCTTGATGCTCCTTTTCAATATAAATTTGTAATTTTAAAGAAAGACACGCATGAGGCGGTTGCTTGGGAAACTATTGATAATCGTATCTGCGGTTTTATCAATGAAGGTTCTGACACACAAATTGTGGTAGACGGACTTCGTTTTGCCAACCCCCGTAATAATTGGAAAGGTGCTGGAACTGCAATTCCGGTATTTTCCATCCGTACAGAGGAAGATTTTGGCGTAGGAGACTTCTATGACATCAAAAAAATGGTGGATTGGTGTGTAAGAACAGGTCAGAAGGTGCTCCAGGTTCTTCCTATTAATGACACAACAAAGACTGGGACATGGGTGGATTCATATCCATATAGTGCAAATTCAACATTCGCGCTACATCCTATGTACATTAGATTGGATGCTGTCGGAATCCTTACAGACCCGACCCGTCGTGAGCACTATAAAAAGATAGGCGAAGAACTCAATGAATTGAAAGAGATTGATTATGAGACTGTCACTAAAGCAAAAGATGAATATCTGAGAGAAATTTATCAGCAGAAGGGCGCAACTGATCTAAAATCTCCAGAATTTAGAAAGTTCCTCGAACGTAATGAAGAATGGCTTCTCCCCTATGCAGCTTGGCGCGTTCTTTGCGAGATAAATAATTCACCTGATAATAATCTATGGGGTGAGTATGCTGAATACGATTATAATAAAGTGGTACAGTTCTGCAAAGAACATGAAAATGAAATAAAATACTATTATTTCGTACAATACCATCTTGATCGTCAGCTAAGGGAAGTCCGGGATTATGCCCATTTGCATAGGGTTGTGTTAAAAGGTGACATACCTATCGGAATCGGTAGATTTAGTGTCGATGCATGGCAAAATCCGGGTCTGTTCAATATGGATTGTCAGGCTGGTGCCCCACCGGATGATTTCTCTGTTCTTGGGCAGAATTGGGGTTTCCCCACTTATAATTGGGATGAAATGGCACGTGACGGTTTCCAATGGTGGAAAGATCGTTTCAGGAAAATGTCAGAATATTTTGATGCATATAGAATAGACCATATTCTCGGTTTCTTCCGTATTTGGCAGATTCCTATGGATGCAATCCATGGTTTGCTGGGATATTTCAATCCTGCACTTCCGTTTAGCCCGGAAGAGTTGCGTCATTCTTATGATTTCTGGATCAACCCCGAAATTCAGGCCAAGCCTCTCATCCTTGAGTGGATGCTCACAGATTTCTTTGGTCCATATGTTGGGGAAGTTAAGAATACTTATCTTGAAGCTCTTCCTGAGGGAAGATATCTGCTCCGTCCTTTTGTCAACACTCAGAGAAAGGTAGCTGATTATTTCTCTTCATTGGAGGTGACTGAAAAGAACACGCGAATCTGTAATGCCTTGCTTGGTCTCATTGATAATGTCCTCTTTATAGAGGATCCTTATCAGAAAGGTCATTATCATCCCAGAATTTCTGCTCAGTTCTCATATCAATATCGTATGCTTTCGGATTATGAGAAATGGTGTTTCAACAGGCTTTATAACGATTTTTATTACCATCGCCACAATGATTTCTGGTATGGTAAGGCAATGTGGAAACTTCCACCGCTCATTGACTCTACGGGCATGTTGACATGTGCTGAAGACCTTGGTATGATACCGGCGTGTGTACCTGAGGTTATGAACAGACTTGAGATTCTTTCTCTTGAAATCCAAAGAATGCCTAAAGATCCTGCGCTGGAATTTGGTGACACCTGGAACTACCCATATTTTTCTGTATGCACTACATCAACCCACGATATGGGGGGTATACGTGCCTGGTGGGAGACCGATCGTGCAGTGACTCAG
The DNA here is from genome assembly GCA_947073495.1 of uncultured Porphyromonadaceae bacterium. Classification (GTDB taxonomy): domain Bacteria; phylum Bacteroidota; class Bacteroidia; order Bacteroidales; family Muribaculaceae; genus Lepagella. The sequence goes on along the minus strand of CAMTMX010000024.1, from coordinate 19,851 downwards.
AGATTCTATAATAATGCGCTCAATGAACACGGTGAAGCGCCTTACTTTGCTGAACCATGGGTATGTAAGAAAGTGCTTGATCTTCAATTGAAGAGTCCGTCAATGTTCAGTATCATTCCTCTTGCTGACTGGCTTTCTGCCGATGGAAAGCTTCGTCGTGAGAATCCTCATGAGGAACAGATCAATGAACCGGCAGACGTACATCACTACTGGAGGTATAGAATGCATCTCACGGTAGAGAATCTTCTTGCACAAGAAGAATTCAATACATGGCTTTACGATGCGATCCGTTCTTCTTCAAGATGACGACTGAAATGAAATAAAATAAATGTATAAAAATAGCGGAATTCAAATTCCGCTATTTTTATACATTTATTTCATTAATAAGAAAGATTGCTGACAAATCTTAATTGTGAAAATCTATCTTTTAATAAGCGACATAAATTCCTGTCTTAGGGAATAATCGTGGGCAAATTTGCCTGTGTAATCATAAGTGACGGTAGAAGATTCCTGTTTTTCAACGCCCCTCATTTTCATACAAAGATGACCCGCCTCACATGCGACAATTACACCATCGTTTGGAAGCGTTTCAGAAAGGATACCGCACACCTGTGCTGTAAGTCTTTCTTGCACTTGAAGACGCCGTGCAAAACATTCCACGATCCTCGCCAGCTTGGAAAGACCTATCATTTTCCCTTTTGGAAGATAACCTACAGCAACTTTTCCGAAGAAAGGAAGAATGTGATGTTCACACATGCTATAAAATTCAATGTCTTTGACAATGACAATTTTAGATCCTGCATGTTCAAAAATAGCCTGAGATGCTATTTCTACAGGATTTTTTCTATAACCTGAAGTGATGTCGTAAATAGCCTTTGCGGCTCTTATGGGTGTTTTTACCAGACCCTCGCGGTCAGGATCTTCTCCTAAAAGTCTTAGGATTTCTCGATAGTGAGCAGCAATCTCACTCACAATTTTATCGTCCCTTTCAGTTAGATTCATGGCTTTACAACAACAATTTGAGATTTTACTACCCTCATTTCCGAAGAATAACCGGGGAATGCCTTTTTTAATTCCGTCAATGCCGCATTGGCTTCCGCATTTGTGCGAAAATTGCCAACTCTGGTATACCAGTTAGGTGAACTGGAATAAGTGTATATCTGTCCACGATACTTTGGGAATTTTGCAAGAATAGCGCTTCCGCGTGCTTTAGCACGTGCTTCAAGCGTATGTTGATTTCGTCCGTCGCTGAAAACTTGTATCCTGAAACCGGAGAGTCTGTTTATTCCCGGTTTTATTTCATGAGAATGTCCCTTCCTTGCTGAGTGAAGGAGAAGGTCAAGAAGATTTTCCGGAATATCGATAATGACATTTCCATTGGATTCAGTCTGTATTTTCTCAACTACATTATCCTCTGCGCGCACCGCTATCCCTGCAGGATTTGAGAGTAAGGCAGCCACACATAAAATAGGAAGGAGTTTTGACATTCTTGAAAAGAATTGAAATTTCATTTCTATATCGGACAGATTAAGAATAAAAAGCGGAGCTATACCGGTAATCACCGGTATAGCTTCCGCAGAGAAGATTATTAATCAAATGCTTCAACAATACCCATGAAAGAGTCTGCCTTAAGAGCGGCACCACCAATCAAGCCACCGTCTACATCAGGCTTAGCGAAAAGTTCTTTCGCGTTGGAAGGTTTGCAAGAGCCACCATAAAGGATTGAAGTATTGTCAGCAAGTTCCTTGCCATATTTCTCCGCAATGACATTGCGGATATGAGCGTGCATGTCTTGAGCTTGTTCAGCAGTGGCAGTTTTGCCTGTGCCGATAGCCCAAACCGGTTCGTAAGCAATAACGATCTTCGCGAAATCTTCAGCAGTCAGAGAGAAGAGTGCTTCAACCTGACCCTTTACGACATCGTTGTAGGTGCCGTTCTCTCGCTCTTCGAGCACCTCTCCTACACAGAAAATGGGTGTGAGACCGTTTGCAAGAGCCTGCTGAGTCTTTGCAAGGAGCTGTTCGTTGTTCTCTCCAAAATACTGACGGCGCTCGCTGTGACCGAGGATCACATGGCTTGCCCCTGTAGATTTAACCATAGAGGCACTCACCTCGCCGGTGTATGCGCCTTTATCATGCTCGGAGCAGTTTTCCGCACCAAGTTTGAGAGGCTCGTCGATCACGCCATTCACGGATACGAGATGAGTGAAAGGCACACAAATAATCACTTCGCAATTTGCCTTCTTACCTTTAAGAAGTTCATTTACCTGATTGGCAAGCTCGACACCTTCTTCAAGGACGGTGTTCATTTTCCAGTTGCCTGCTACAATATTTTTTCTCATTTTTATATAGAATATTTCTAAACCGGATATCCGGTTTGTTTGTTTGGGTTCAGGTTACAAAATTACAGATTTTTCATGGCTTAAACAATTTTGACATGTGAAATTTAGCTTTTATTACCGTAATCTCGTCATTTTTGATTAAATTTGCATATATAAGTTGTTTAAATTATTATGAGGAATGCTTATCTCAAATGAATAAACAACTTCATATTAATATATATCCAAATGGACTTTCTGCTTACATCTCAGTATCAACCCACAGGTGACCAACCTGAAGCTATCGACGAACTCGTGAGAGGAGTTGAGGCAGGTTTGCAACATCAAACACTATTAGGTGTAACCGGATCAGGAAAGACATTCACAATGGCAAATGTGATCCAACAAGTGAAGCGCCCTACCTTGATTCTTTCACACAACAAGACTCTCGCCGCCCAATTGTATTCGGAATTCAAGTCATTTTTCCCGGAAAATTCCGTGCAGTATTTTGTTAGTTATTATGATTATTATCAGCCGGAGGCATATATCCCTTCGTCTGACAAATATATCGAGAAAGATCTGATGATTAACGATCAGATTGAGAAACTTCGTCTGTCGACGGTGGCGTCGCTGTTGTCGGGACGACGCGACATTGTTGTTGTTTCGAGTGTGAGCTGCATCTATGGTATGGGTAATCCTGATGATTTCTCGCAAAGTGTAATAAACATATATATCGGTCAGAAAATTTCTCGCAATGCTTTTTTGCGCAAACTTGTGGATTCGCTGTATTCAAGAACCGAAATAGAATTGAATTCAGGCCAATTTCGGGTGAAGGGTGATACTGTCGATATTATGTTGTCGTTTGAAGAAATCCAACTTAGGGTTATGTTTTGGGGAGACGAGATTGAGAAGATTCAGACCATTGATCCGATCAACGGAATGGTGCTTTCCAACCTTGAAGGTTTTAACCTCTACCCTGCCAATATATTTGTGACCACTAAAGAACGTTTGGGTTCGGCAATAGATCAGATATCGGTAGATCTCGGGAAGCAATGTGACTTTTTTATGAACGAAGGAAAACCCATGGAATCCGAACGTCTGCGTGAGCGTGTGACATACGATCTTGAAATGATGAAAGAGTTAGGGCATTGCGCAGGTATTGAAAACTATTCAAGGTATTTCGATGGAAGGGAACCCGGAATGCGTCCGTTCTGTCTTCTTGACTATTTCCCGAAAGATTTTCTGACTATAATAGATGAAAGCCATGTCACTATCCCTCAATTAAGGGGTATGAATGGTGGAGACCTTTCCAGGAAGATGAACCTTGTGGAATATGGATTCCGCCTTCCTGCCGCAATAGACAACAGACCATTGAAATTTGATGAGTTTGAACAGCTCACCCCTCAGACCATTTATGTCAGCGCAACTCCCGGAGACTATGAACTGGTGCAATCGGAAGGTGTATTCACCGAACAAGTCATACGTCCTACAGGACTTCTGGATCCGGAAATCGAGGTCCGTCCCACAATGAATCAGATTGATGACCTTATGGAACAGATTCAACAGCGCATTGAGGCGGGTGAGCGAACGCTTGTCACTACTCTTACAAAGAGAATGGCGGAGGAGCTTGACGAACATTTAAGAAAATGGGGTGTCAGCAGCGCTTATATTCATAGTGATGTAGATACGCTTGAAAGAATACGCATTTTGGAGGATTTGAGGGAAGGTGTGTATGATGTCCTTATTGGCGTCAATCTTCTAAGGGAAGGTCTCGACCTTCCTCAGGTCAGTCTTGTCGCGATTCTGGATGCCGATAAGGAGGGTTTCTTGAGAAACCACAGATCGTTGACCCAGACTGCCGGACGTGCGGCTCGTAATGTGCATGGAAAAGTGATCATGTACGCTGACAAGATCACAGACAGCATGCAGCGCACCATTGACGAGACTGAGAGAAGAAGGTCTAAGCAGATGCGCTACAATGAGGAACATGGCATTACTCCTACACCGATTGTCAAGACCTCTTCTGCGAGGGAATTAATAGAACTCTATAATGGCGGAGAATCGCAAGATTCGAAACATTCAGGGAAAGGGAATACAAAGTCTCAACCCAAAAAGTCATCCGTTACCTCTTCTTCGAAAACAGAAAAGGCATTTGCCGGCGCCCCTCGTCCCTATTTTGAGGAAGAGCATGAATTGGGCATTGTCGCGGACCCTGTTATAGAATATATGTCGGTGAGTGAACTTGAGAAACGTATCAATAAGCTTAACGATGAAATGGTTGCTGCAGCCAAGCGCACGGATTTTATTGAAGCAGCCAAGCTTAGGGATGAAATGCTTTCGATGAAGGCTCTGTATGAAGAAAAAATCAAAATGGCTGAGGCATGATAAACAATAATAAGGCAAAATCGGCAATGCAGTCACAGGGTAAGGAGCAATCGTTCCCTCTTGTAGATCGCAGTCGTTTTCTTCCCACTTCTAAAGATGAGATGGACAAACTCGGGTGGGATCAGGCGGATGTTATTTTGTTTTCCGGTGATGCTTATGTAGACCATCCATCTTTCGGTGCCGCTGTCATAGGGCGAGTGCTCGAATCTGCCGGTTATAAGGTAGCCATTGTTCCACAGCCAAACTGGAGGGATGATCTTCGCGATTTCAAGAAACTTGGGAAGCCTCGTCTGTTTTTTGGAGTATCGGCTGGAGCTATGGACTCTATGGTGAATCACTACACCGCCAACCGTCGTCTCCGCCACGATGATGCATATACCGCGGGAGGTAAACACGGAATGCGGCCGGACTACCCCACTATTGTATATACGAAGATACTGAAGGATCTTTTCCCTGACATTCCTGTGATAGTAGGTGGAATTGAGGCGTCTTTAAGGCGTGTGGCTCATTATGACTATTGGCAGGATACTCTGCGTCCGTCAATTCTTGCTGATGCACCGGCAGACATGTTGTCTTACGGTATGGGTGAACGCACAATTCTTGAGATCGCCTCACGTCTCTCAAATGGTGAAAATATTTGTGATATCAAGGATGTCCCGCAGACAGTTTTTTTTACTGACGAGAATCCGGGGGATAATGATATCGTTCTTCACAGTTTCGAGGAGTGCCTTAAAAACAAACGGTTCCAGGCTGAGAATTTCAGGCATGTGGAAGAGGAATCCAATAAGTTCGCAGGAAAGATAATTTGGCAGTATACCAATGGGAAGATGTTGAAGATTAATCCCATGTATCCACCGATGACTCCTAATGAAATCGACAGGTCGTTCGATTTGCCTTACACCCGGGTTCCGCATCCGCGCTACAAGGGAAAGGTGGTTCCCGCCTATGACATGATTCGTCATTCTGTCAATATGCACAGAGGATGTTTTGGCGGGTGTGCGTTTTGCACGATATCTGCACATCAGGGAAAATTTATAGCTTCCCGTTCCAAGGAATCTATAATGCGTGAGGTCAAGAAAGTATGTGCCATGCCGGATTTTAAAGGATATATTTCTGATCTCGGCGGTCCTTCCGCCAATATGTATGCAATGGGTGGACATGATAGGTCTATTTGCCGGAAATGTGTCCGTCCGTCGTGTCTTCATCCGTCTCCATGTCCGAACCTCAACAATGATCATGCACTGCTTCTTGACATATATAAGGCTGTCGATGATCTTCCTGACGTGAAGAAGTCTTTTATTGGAAGCGGGGTGAGATATGATCTTGCCATGGCATCCAATAAAAATGAGAGGATAAATACCGTCAACAGACGGTATGTTGAGAAACTGATTGCCGATCATGTGTCAGGAAGATTGAAAGTTGCGCCCGAACATACTTCTGACAGGGTGCTTGACTGCATGAGAAAACCTTCGTTTTCTTTATTCCGTAAATTCAAACGTATTTTTGATGATGTGAATAAAAAATATGGAATGCGTCAGCAGTTGATACCGTATTTCATATCCTCTCATCCCGCCTGCCTGGAGGAAGACATGGCTGAACTGGCGGCAATTACCAAAGACCTTGATTTTCATCTTGAACAGGTGCAAGATTTCACCCCTACTCCAATGACGCTTGCCACGGAAATTTATTACACCGGATATCATCCCTACACCGGTGAGAAAGTTTTCACGGCTAAGTCGCAACAGGAAAAGCTTGCCCAACGACAGTTCTTTTTCTGGTATAAACCTGAAAGCCGACAGCAGATCATAACCGAATTGCGTCGTCTGAATCGTCCTGATATTCTGGAAAGACTTTATCCGGGACAAAGAGGAAATTCTCAAGATCGCTCTAAATCGACCGGTCCTTCACGAGATAAGAGGAACAACTCTGATTTCAAAAGGGGAAATAAACGTGATAAACGGGGTATATTTTGAGGTCTCACAAATTTTATGTAGTTTCGCACATTAATATCTCTAACCTTATTCCATATTTATATGAATAAACTAACCGTTACTATGGGTAGCATTCTTTTACCCTTGGCGTTGGGAGGTTGTCAGAGTAATTCCACACAACCCTCCGACAAAATTATTGAAAAGCCCGATGTCCAGATCGTCGATGGCAAAGTGACTGCTGAAGTGCTTGAAGCATTCGGTAGAATTGCATCTCCCGTACCGTCTCCCGACGGCACTAAAATCATTTTTACCCTTGCTTATGAAAGCATTGAGGAAAACCGTTCAAATTCCGAGATATATTCTATGGATGCTGACGGTAGCAACATGAAACGACTAACCACAACAGCATCTTCTGAATCAAATATCCGCTGGATCGACAATGGCAATAAGATTGCCTATCTCCGTAAGGATGACAAGACAGGTAAGACACAGCTTCATGTCATGAATTCTGATGGCTCAGGCGTGAAATGCCTTTCAGAGGTTGAAAACGGAATTGAATGTTTCGAGATTTCGCCTGACGAGAGCAAGATCATATTCGCTTCTCCAATCAAGGCTTATAATAAGGATGAGGAACTCTTCAAAGGTCTTGACAAGACTTCAGGCAGAGTTGTGGACGATCTTATGTATAAGCATTGGGATGAGTGGGTAGACAATATTCCCCATCCTTTTGTTGCAGACCTCTCAGACGCCGGAATTGCAAATGCCGTAGACATCATGGAAGGTGAACCGTTTGAATGTCCTATGCGCCCGCACGGTGGTGCCGATGCTTTTGCTTGGGCTCCCGACAGCAAGAGTCTTGTGTATGTTTCCCGTAAGCTGAAGGGTCAGGACTATGCTTTCTCTACCAACAGCGACCTTTATCTATATAACGTAGAGGCAAAGACCACAGAAAACCTCACTGAGGGAAATATGGGTTACGATACAAATCCCCAATTCTCTCCCGACGGCAAATCCCTTGCATGGCTTTCAATGGAAACAGCCAAATTTGAAAGCGACAAGAAACGTCTTATGGTGCTTGATATGGAGACAAAGGCTAAACGAGACCTCACTGCAAATTGGGATTACTGGCCTGAGAACTTCAACTGGGCTAAAAACGGAAGCAAGATCTGGTTTAACGGCTACTACCAGGGAGTGGCTCCCACATTCACAATCGATGTTCAGACATGTGCTATCGACACTGTTGCCATGGATGTCTGCGATTTTGCTGATGTGGTTCCTGTTGCTGACAATGCAGCAATCGCTCTGCGTCACTCAATGAGATATCCCAACGAAGTATGTCTCGTTTCCAATGAGGGTGTTAAGCAGCTCACACAGGTAAATAAGGATCTTATAGCTCAGCTTAAGCTCGGCGAGGTTAAGAAAGTGATGGTTCCCACCACAGATGGCAAGGAGATGACAACATGGGTAGTTCTTCCGCCGGATTTTGACCCCAATAAGAAATATCCTGCAATTCTTTATTGTCAGGGTGGTCCTCAGTCTGCTGTCAGCCAGTTCTGGAGCTACAGATGGAACATGATGATCATGGCATCTCATGGTTATATAGTGATTCTGCCGAACCGTCGCGGTCTACCAGGATTTGGTACCGAATGGAATCGTCAGATCTCAGGTGATTACGGTGGTCAGAACATGAAGGACTACCTCGCGGCTGTAGACTATATGGCTAAAGAAGATTATGTAGACGAAAAGAAAATTGCAGCGGTTGGTGCAAGCTACGGAGGTTTCTCAGTTTATTGGCTTGCCGGTCATCATGAAGGTAGATTCGCAGCCCTTATCGCACATGCCGGTATTTTCAACCTTGAGGCGCAGTATCTTGAGACAGAAGAGATGTTCTTTGCAGACTTTGATCTTGGCGGTCCTTTCTGGGAGAAAGACAATGCAATTGCTCAGCGCACTTATGCCAACTCTCCTCACAAGTTTGTGAATAATTGGACCGCTCCTATCCTCGTCACTGTAGGTGAGCTCGATTACCGCATTCTTGCATCTCAAGGTATGATGGCATTCAATGCCGCTAAAATGCATGGACTTGAGGCAGAGATGCTCGTGTTCCCCAACGAGAACCATTGGGTTCTTCAGCCCCAGAATGCAGTTCTTTGGCAACGAGTATTCTTCCGCTTCCTCGACAAATACCTCAAATAATCAATTGGCGACATTGTTAATAGATTGCTATTCAATGAATAAAAGGTTGCATCTCAGGATGCAACCTTTTTTGATTAATTCACGATGCGAATAATTAATATTTTTAACATTTTCGTATGGAATATTTTTTATAATTATGTATTGGTAACTAATCATAATAATGGCATATTTACTTTCCCGATCGATATGGAAGCGATTTGAAAGCGGTTGATTATACCGGCTCTGAACTATCTCTATTTAGAGGGAACGTGATTTAGCCGTTTAGTGATTAAGTAGCTAAGAAAAATAATGAGTATATGATTGTCTTGTAGTGTGAGCGAAATATCAGGTCGTGAAGATGGAATTATGGGGTTCCATAACGACTGATGAACGGCTTTATAGGTTGCCGCAATATATGGCTGACATTTGTTCATTTATTTTTATTAGGTACTTATCTACTTGCTATTTTTTTAATAAAACATCTGAACTAATTAACAATTGTTATGGGACTTTTCGACAAGATCTTCAAACAAGTACCTGAGGAAGACAAACTCACAAAACAGGAAGCCTTCGCAGGAATCGCACTCGCAATGGCAGGTGCTGACGGCAGTATTTCTCAGTCTGAATGGGATGGCATTGTAACCTACATCCGCCGTCTCCGTTTGTATGACAATTTTTCAGGACCGGCATTCGACAAAATGTTTGACAAGTTGTTCCGCATTCTGAAGAATCAAGGTGCAAGCGCACTTGTTTCAGCTTCAGTAGTGGGACTTCCTGAAGATCTCAAACTCACAGCATTCGCCTGCGCTGTAGACATCGCTCTTGCTGATGGTGTTGTTGAGGATGAAGAGAAGGAAATCATCAATCAGCTCGCTGAAACTCTCGAAATTCCTGAACAAACCGCAGTGTCTATCATTGAGGTTCTTATTATCAAGAATAAGGCTTGATAGTTTGTGTTCACGATTAAGTCCGGTAGTCCTTGAAACGGGATTACCGGATTTTTTATATGGTATAATTGCTGCAATGGCTGGCGTGCGTCATTCCGTATGCCACTGAAATGGCTTCACTATTCAATAGACGGGCAACATGACTTATCAATGCTTCGCCACGTCTTTATGTCAGACGACAGCTGACGGCAAAATCGGATCTATCCGCTTCAATAGCTTATAGCCTCGGTTCGCTGCAACCATATCTGAATATTACTGTTCCTGTGCTTTCCGACTACCATAATCTTTTCATCGCAGAGAACCCGGACAAATATTCTCAGAATATGGCGGCAACATTCTCCTATCGTTATCGCAATCCGTTGAAGTCTCTGTTCTTCAACCTTTCAGCAATCTATAATCATAACAAAAGCTCAATAATGTCAAATCAGTTATTCATCGGCAATTTCATTGTATCAACCTATGCTGACCGCCTTAACAACAGTTATACATGGTATTTCAAAGGTGGTTTCAGCAAAGGACTTGGTCACAGCAAAATGGTGGTGGGCTGCGATATAGACGCCTCTGTGTCGTTTGCATCATCCATGAGCGATAATGAGGTGGTACCCTACCGACAGATTGCAGCAGGAGTTAAACCATATTTCAAAGGGAGCATTACTCGGTGGCTCTCTGCCAACTACGAGGCAAGCTATGGTTTCTCAAAACTGAAAATCGATGACATTTTCAAAAGATACAACCCAAATTCATAACTCTGTCAAGACTTTTTAAACAATTTATTAAAAGCCTCCATTATTGTCTTCAGCTGTCGGTAACATATCAGCGATGTCAGACCAATCGCGAGAATACCGGTTGGTGGTATTGCCCGGCTTCCTACGAGATGGATAACGCCATCTGCACTTCGGACAGCGGACAATCCCGGAGCATTCCACGATTCTGGCATAATAAAAAGTAGCACAAAGTAGACAACAGCAAATACGCCTAAGATCTTCAAGAAGCAGGGGATAATGATTCTATTACACTCAGGGATAGTCATAAGTAATACCCGATTCACGACATCTGTACCCATCATCCTTTTGCAATACCCGACTTGCTCCGAATCAATGACTTCAAGACTACTGTCACCTTAACAATCGAGCATCGCGAAACACAGTCCGGGAGTCGCTTTACGTAATATAGTATCAGTGGTAGGTCCTATAGTAGGTGATGATGTATTTGCCAACCTTAACCCACTGTCTCATGTAGTTTGGGACATTTGCAATGGCACTGAGTGAAAGTTTCGGATTTCAATATACTAACTCTGACCTTAACTATGATTTAACACTATAAAACATCTGTTAGTCAACCTTTAATTGTTAATTCCGGTTTATACAACAAATTATAAATCAGAAGAGACTATGAAAAAGGCAATATTATTTATCTCTGCTTTAATGTCATTAAGTTCGTTAACTGTTTATTCTCAATCGGATCAAAATTGTCAAGACAAAAAGGATAAAAATGGTATAGAACGTACTTATGATAAGGTGAAGAAAGAGGCAAAGAAAGATAGTAAAAAAGTGAAAGACACTTCTGTCGAAGTTTACGATAAAACCAAAGATGGCAGCGTCATGATCTATGACAAGACGAAAGACGGAACTGTCAAGGTTTATGACAAGACGAAAGATGGTGCTGAGAAAGTCTATGATAAATCAGAGAAAGGTGTCGTTAAAGCCTATGACAAGACAAAAGATGGAACAGTCAAGGTTTATAATAAAACCAAAGACGGAACGGTGAAGGTTTATAACAAAGCTAAGAATGGCACGGTAAATACCTTCAACAAAGCAAAAGACGGCACAAATAATTTCTTCAAAAAATTCAAACAAAAATTAGATAAATAATCAACTTTCTTATCTTAGAAGAGTCTGACATAATCGGGTTGTCCGATATGTCGGACTCTTCTTTTTTGTGAAGTCCAGATGTGTTAATCATGTTCCTTAAAATATATTTTAACTTGCCTTTTATGCTCCAATCATTCGTGATACCATACCTATTTATAGGTATTTTAAACAAGTGATGATTTTTTGAACCGTTATTAAGTCAAAAAGAGTTAAATTTGCAATGAATTTAAATAACGTGTCATTATTGAGGTTCAAACTGAATTTCAAGATGCTGTTTTTGTGATTTTTACAGATGAGACTTTCTGACTTAAAACCCGGTGAAACCGGTGTTATTACCAAAATATTAGGTCATGGCGCTTTTCGCAAACGTGTCATGGAAATGGGATTTGTCAAGGGTCGTGAGGTGACAATGGTATTGAATGCCCCGCTTCAGGACCCTGTCAAATACAGTCTGATGGATTATGAGGTTTCTTTGAGACGTTCCGAGGCTCAACTTATAGAAATTGTATCCATAGAAGAATGGGAAAAACGTCTTGAGAAGAAACTTCATATCGACGTTGAGACCGGAGATCCGGATGAAATGCCTGTTTCTCGCGACAAAATTATAAATATCGCTCTCGTAGGGAACCCGAATTGCGGCAAGACATCGTTGTTCAATATCGTGTCAGGGGCTCATGAGCGTGTCGGGAATTATGCCGGTGTGACTGTCGGAGCTAAGGCGGGAACAATGAAATATAAAGGTTATCAGTTTAATGTAGTAGACCTTCCTGGCACATATTCCCTGTCGGCTTATTCCCCCGAGGAGCTATATGTGATGCGGTATCTTCGAGAAGAGACACCCGACGTGATAGTAAATGTGGTTGTGGCGTCAAACCTTGAGAGAAATCTGTATCTCACTTCCGAACTCATCGACATGAACCGCAGCATGGTCATAGCCCTCAACATGTATGATGAGTTGGAAAAATCCAAATCTGTTCTTGAATACGAACAGCTCGGAAAAATGCTTGGTGTGCCTGTTGTCCCTACTAAGGCTTATACGGGATGGGGTATTGATCAATTGCTTGACACCATTATCGAAGTGTATGAGCTTAGAAGTCCCCACACACGTCATATTCATATTAAGATGCGTCCGGAAGTTGAGGATGGTGTCCGCAGACTGGTTGACAGTTTCAAGCAAGACCATTCTCTTTCACCTAAATTCTCACCTCGTTATCTTGCGATAAAAATGCTTGAAAAGGATCCGGAGGTGGAACGCATGCTCGAAGACAATCCCAACTACAAACATTGGTGCGCGATAAGGGATAATGCCAATCAGAAAATCGAGGATCTGCTCGGTGACGATGCCAATGCTATTATCGCTGCAGAAAAATATGGATTCATCCAGGGTGCTTTGGCTGAGACGTTTCAGAGCGGTGAGGCAAGAGAGGAAAATTCCACAAAGATCATCGATACGTTTGTCACGAACAAGCTTTTCGGGTTTCCTATTTTTATTCTTGTGATGTGGCTTATGTTTTGGACCACATTCCAGATAGGAACATATCCTATGGAATGGATCGAGATGTTTGTGAGTTGGATTTCCGGCAGGATCGGACAATATATGACTGACGGACCTTTGAAAGATCTTCTGCTTGACGGAATAATCGGTGGAGTGGGAGGAGTGATCGTATTCCTGCCCAACATATTGATTCTTTATGCTTTCATCTCGTTTATGGAAGATTCAGGCTATATGGCGAGAGTGGCGTTTATAATGGATAAACTAATGCATAAGATGGGATTGCATGGCAAATCTTTCATACCCTTGGTCATGGGGTTTGGCTGTAATGTGCCGGCTATCATGTCTACGAGAATAATTGAAAGCCAGTCAAGCCGATTGATCACAATCCTTATTAATCCGTTTATCAGTTGTTCCGCCCGCATCCCTATATACGTTCTGTTGTGTGGTGCCTTCTTCCCTCATTACGGGGCATGGATTTTTACCGGATTGTATGTTCTTGGTATTGTCGTTGCTGTCTTTACTGCCAAGATGCTTAGAAAATTTTGGTTTAAGGAGGATGAGACGCCATTCGTGATGGAGCTGCCGCCCTATCGAATACCCACGGCAAAAGCTACTGTGCGCAACATGTGGTCGAAGGCTAAACAGTATCTTCAGAAAATGGGCGGGTTGATTCTTGTGGCTTCTGTTATAATCTGGGCACTCTCCTATTTCCCTCACTATGGTGTGGATGATGTTCCAGCGAATTACTATGAGAAATCATTATCAGAAATGCCTAATTCTACATTGCAACAGTCTGATGAAAATAAAGTGTCGGAGATGATTGCAAAAGAATATCAACAGGAAAATTCCATTCTCGGTAACATTGGAAAATTTGTTCAACCCGTGATGGAACCGATGGATTTTGGATGGAAAACATGTTGTTCTCTCCTTGCCGGATGTGCCGCCAAAGAGGTTGTGGTCTCTACTCTGGGTGTGTTGTATGTGGGAGACGATGACGCAGAACTTCTTGCCGATAGGCTTAAAACACCCTCAAAAACTACCGGAGAAGCCCCATTCAATCCAGCCACAGCAATAGCATTTATGGTTTTTGTGTTGCTCTACATGCCTTGTATTGCGTCTGTGACTGCAGTCGTGAAGGAGACGGGGTCTTGGAAATATGGACTTTTCTCTATTTTATATAACACAGTTCTCGCATGGCTCTTAGCCTTGGCGACGTATAGAGTGGCGTTGCTGTTCATGTAGTTTAAAAGAAGTTGTTTATAGTTATCAGATTGATCTGATAACTATAAACAAAATACAATGCTCACGCACTTTAAGTGCGTGAGCATTGTATTTTGTTGGGTGATATTCTTATTCGGCGGAATTTGTACCCTTTAGTGGAACGTATTCCATAGATGGCTTTTCATCTCCGTCTTTATAATTCACTTTAATAGTGCCTCCTATCTGACCTTCTGCATTCAACATGAGCATTAGCTCGGCAAGTTCGTCTTCTAGATACTTTTGTATCGCGCGTTTAAGGGGACGGGCTCCGAAATTCTTGTCATAACCTTTGTTGGCAATAAACTCTTTGGCTTCTTGAGAAAGTTCGAGTCTAAAGCCGAGTTTCTCAATTCTGCTGTAGAAGTCTTTCAATTCGATGTCGATAATCTTGAAGATTGCATTCTTGTCAAGCTGGTCAAACATGATGATGTCGTCCACGCGGTTGAGGAACTCTGGAGAAAATGCCCTGTTGAGAGCTTTGGAGATCACTCCATGAGCCTGTTCTTTGGAAACGGTCTCAGTGTTGAACCCTATGCCGCTGCCGAAATCTTTCAACTGACGTGACCCGACATTGCTTGTCATGATCAAGATTGTGTTCTTGAAATCGATCTTTCTTCCAAGAGAGTCGGTTAGACGTCCTTCGTCCATAACTTGCAAAAGAAGGTTGAACACGTCAGGATGAGCTTTCTCAATTTCATCAAGAAGGACAACTGAGTATGGATGACGACGAACCTTTTCAGTAAGCTGTCCACCCTCTTCATAACCGACATATCCCGGAGGCGCGCCGACAAGGCGAGACACAGTGAATTTTTCCATATATTCACTCATGTCCATACGGATAAGCGCATCCCTAGAGTCAAAAAGATACTCGGCAATCTTCTTTGCAAGAAGTGTTTTGCCTACACCTGTCGGACCGAGGAACATGAATACTCCAATGGGTTTCTCCGGATCTTTAAGTCCTATGCGGTTTCTTTGAATAGCTTTGACAACTTTCTTTATGGCATCATCCTGACCAATTACAGATCCTTCAAGAGATTCTCCCATTTTAAGCAGACGTGTGCCCTCTCCCTGAGCTATTCTCTGAGTGGGTACGCCGGTCATCATCGCAACGACTTCTGCAACTTTGTCATCATCCACTTCCTGGCGTTCTGTATCAAGTCGTTTTTCCCATTCTTCTTTCGCACTTTCGAGCTCGGCTTTCTTCTTGGTTTCCTTGTCGCGGAGTGAGGCGGCAAGTTCGAAGTTCTGTGAGCGTGCCGCGGCTAATTTTTCTTGGGTTGTTTCGTCTACTTCTTTTTCAAGCCGTTCGATCTCTTCGGGCACGATTATGTTTGAGATATGCACCCTGGAACCTGCCTCGTCGAGAGCATCCAGAGCTTTGTCTGGGAAATTACGGTCGCTGACATATCTTTGTGTCAAATCCACACATGCCTGAAGTGCTTCGTCTGTATAGTTGACATTGTGGTGTTGCTCATATTTTTCTTTTACCTGTTTAAGAATTTCAAGAGTCTCTTCAGGAGAAGTCGGCTCCACCATGACCTTCTGGAATCTTCTTTCGAGAGCGCCGTCTTTTTCTATGTTTTGACGATATTCATCAAGGGTGGTCGCTCCTATGCATTGGATTTCACCGCGTGCGAGTGCCGGCTTAAGCATATTTGCAGCATCCATAGTTCCCGGGGCACCTCCTGCTCCAACTATTGTATGGATCTCATCTATAAAGAGAATGATGTCAGGATTTTTGGAAAGTTCATCAAGGACAGCTTTGATTCGTTCTTCGAATTGACCTCTATATTTGGTGCCTGCCACCATTCCTGCCATGTCAAGACCGATGACACGCTTGTTAAAAAGAATTCTCGAAACTTTTCGTTGAGTGATTCTAAGTGCCAGCCCTTCCACTATGGCGGATTTGCCGACTCCGGGTTCGCCTATCAATACAGGATTATTTTTTTTCCTTCTTGAAAGGATTTGTGCGAGACGTTCAATTTCGTTCTCTCTTCCTACGACCGGGTCAAGCCTGCCTTCTGCTGCCGCCTTGGTCATGTCATATCCAAATTTGTCAAGCGCAGGTGTGTCTGTGCCCCCTTTGGACGTGGAGGTCTTTCTGCTGCTTTTTGTATCAGATTGCTCCTTAGGGCGGTCATTGCCTTTGAAAGGAGAAAAATCGTCTTCATCTTCCTCCTCATCATTGTCGAAGTCTTTACCTGCAGAGGGGGCTGAAGCCTCTGAAAGATTCTGAATGGAAATGTCAAAATCAAGATATTTCTCTTTCAAATGGCGCAGAAACTCGCTGTCCATAGCTCTCTGGTCGTGGATTAGGGCAAGCAAAATATGTTCGCCAGATATAGTGTGTGCATTCATTTTGCGTGCTTCTGATGTTGCAAGCTGGAGGTGGCGTATGGCGGAAAGTGAAATTTTGAACTGCTGTTCAAAAAGAGTGGTGGTTTCCGCAGGCGGCTGCGCTCCGGCGAGATACTCTTCGAGTTCCCGTGTCATTTCATCTACAGGAACTTGAAGTTGCTTTAAAATCTTGAAAGCATAGCCATCTTGATTGCGTAAAGCTACAAGCACAAAGTGTTCGCTTTGAATTGCACTTGAGCTGAAATTTCTTGCTTCGGCATATGCAAGCTCAAGAATTGGTCGGAATTGTTTTGAAAAATCGTTCTTCATCACAAATTGCTTATGATTATATGCTTAAATAGCTCTGTTCAATCGGCATAGCCATGTCCAGCCGTCAAGAATTGAACTATTTGCTGAATTAAATAGACGTATTTATAAAAATATAGAGTATGACTATATTTTGCCATAAAAGTTTATATAATAACCTGATAATGTAAATGAATATTATGTCATGTCCATAGAGCCGCATGATCCTGTAGCCACTCATTCTATGCTTATATTTTGCCTGAATATAAGGCTGGCAGGTATTCATTTATTATTATAGGTGCTTATACATTTACAATTATATAACAAAATTCACTCAAAATGTTGCAAACAGTGTGCCAATTTTTCTAAAAACTGATTTAAATGGATAAAAACTTAAAAAATCCCGTTATCCTACACTGAAATTAGCAAATCTTAAGGATGTTTTCACTTGGCGGTTTAAAGATATTTTTGTAACTTTGCTCCTTGGAACGAAAGGTATAAAATGTCGTTTTGACACAAATTTAAAGCCTTTTGTATGGGCTCGTTTCAATGAGCCGTAGCCAATTAAATTGAAGAAACACTTAACATGCAAGGAGACGACAAAATTATTCCGATTAATATCGAATCGGAAATGAAGAGCGCCTATATCGACTATTCAATGTCGGTTATAGTGTCGCGAGCCCTGCCCGATGTAAGAGACGGATTTAAGCCGGTGCACCGCAGAGTGCTTTTCGGCATGAACGAATTAGGAAATTTCTTTTCCGGCGACACCAAGAAATCAGCACGTATTGTTGGTGAGGTGATGGGTAAATACCATCCCCATGGAGACTCTTCTATCTATTTCACTATGGTGAGAATGGCACAGGAATGGTCTCTGCGTTATCCATTGGTGTTCGGTCAGGGAAACTTCGGATCAATCGACGGTGACTCTCCCGCAGCTATGCGTTATACCGAGGTTAAGCTTGCCCGAATGGGCGAAGAGATGCTTCAAGATATTGATAAGGAAACGGTTGATTTCGTACCTAACTTCGATAATACACTGTCTGAACCGGCTGTCCTGCCAACCCGTATCCCAAACCTTTTAGTAAACGGTGCGTCAGGCATTGCTGTAGGTATGGCAACTAACATGCCGCCTCACAATCTCACGGAATCTCTTAATGCATCGATTGCTCTTATTGACAATCCTGATCTTGATGTGGATGGTCTAATGGAGTATATCAAAGCTCCGGATTTCCCTACCGGTGGAGAGATATTCGGCCTGCAAGGGGTGAGAGATGCGTTTGAAACTGGACGAGGAAGAATCCTTATCAGAGCGAAAGCGGAAATCGAAAGTGATGGGAATCATGATCAGATCATAATATCTGAAATCCCATACGGAGTTATTAAAAATGATTTGGTCAAAAGCATTGCAGATCTTGTAGAAGAGAAAAAGATTGAAGGTATCGCCGACATAACCGATACGAGTGCCCGTGGACAGATGCATATCGCTATAGACATCAAACGTGATGCAAATGCTAAAGTTATCTTGAATAAGCTTTATAAGATGACTCAGCTGCAGACATCATTCAGTGTCAACAATGTAGCCCTTGTGAATGGCCGGCCTAAGACTCTTAATCTCAAGGAGCTTCTTCAAGCATTTGTTGATCATCGTCATGAGGTTGTGATTCGCAGAACCAGATATGAGCTCCGCAAGGCTGAAGAGCGTGCGCATATCTTGAAAGGATTGATGATTGCATGTGACAACATCGACGAGGTTATCGCGATCATTCGTTCTTCCCGCACCACTGATGAGGCAAGGACTCGCCTTTCCGACCGATTTGAACTTGATGAAACCCAGACCAGGGCTATTGTAGAGATGCGCCTACGCCAGCTCACCGGGTTGGAAATGGATAAGTTGCGTGCGGAATATGATGATTTGATGAAGCTGATTGCCCATTTGAACGACATCCTTAATAATGATGAGGTATGCCGTAATGTGATGAAAGAGGAATTGATAGAGATTCGAGACAAATATGGAGATGAACGTCGAACAAAAATAAATATGTTCTCAGGCGATCTCAATGCGGAAGATTTCTATCCTGACGATGAAATGATCATCACAATTTCTCATCTGGGATATATCAAGCGTACTCCCCTCTCTGAATTCAGAGCGCAGAATCGTGGCGGAGTAGGCGCAAAAGGGAGTGACACCCGTGACTCCGATTTCATTGAGTATATCTATCCTGCTTCAAACCATAATTATATGCTTTTCTTCACACAGAAGGGGCGTTGCTATTGGTTGAAGGTATATGAGATTCCAGAATGTGCTAAAAACTCGAAAGGCAGGGCAATTCAAAATCTGTTGAACATAGAGGCGGATGACTGCGTCAATGCATTTATAAGAATAAAACATCTTAATGATAAGGAATATATCAACACTCACAATTTGATTTTCTGTACCAAGAAGGGCATCATTAAGAAAACATCTCTCGAAGCTTATTCGCGTCCTCGTGCCAATGGTGTAAACGCAATTATTATACGTGAAGACGATCAGCTTATACAGGTGCGTCTTACAGATGGAAATGCTGAAGTCATAATTGCTAATAGAGAAGGACGTGCCATACGTTTCCATGAAAGCAAAGTCAGAGAAATGGGTAGAATGTCTACCGGAGTGCGTGGCATGACTCTTGGCGAAGGTGATGATGAGGTTATCGGCATGATAACTATGACCGGAGCACCTGACGAGACTGTGATGGTTGTGTCGCAAAACGGTTATGGCAAACGCTCCCCTCTTGAAGATTATCGCGTCACTAACCGTGGCGGGAAAGGTGTCAAGACGCTCAATGTC
>CAMTMX010000023.1 GCA_947073495.1 uncultured Porphyromonadaceae bacterium | reverse complement strand
GTCGAAGAAGGAACGATGCGGGCATCGTGACTGATGAGATCTCGCAAAATACGCCAAAAAGCGCCGGACAGAGGTAAGGAATTATTATATTTTTTTCTCAAACAGCTGTATAATGTGTAAATATATCAAAATCAAAGCTATAAATCATAAACGCTATTTTAACATACACATTGTCTGCCTGTAACAAGAAGTTACCTCCCTCTCGCATCCTTGGGCGTATTTTACCCCTTACTTTCAGTCGCATACCTCGGTATGCTCCTTGCAGAAAGTGACAAAATCCACTCCAAGGCTGCGATCCCTACGACCCCGAAATTTTAAGGAACGAACTCTTAACAATTTTTGGGGAATGGAGCCTTAACCTTGGAGAGATTAAAGCGTTTATATTTTTGTCTAAAATAGGTTAAATATAGAATTAAATCTTACAGTATTATGGAAAACACAAATTATCAGAATCAGGCTGTAAATGCAGCTAAAGAGAGTTTGGCGGCTGCCAAGGAGGCATGCAACGATGAGGTGAAAAACCTTCAGGAGAAAGGAGAGCAGGCTAAAGAGAATGCCAAATCCCAAGCTTCAGACTTGAAAGACGCCGCGGCAGCCAAGGCAGCGCAAATACAGGATGCCGCAACGGAGAAGATTGCAAGCGTGAAAGATGCAGCTGCAGAGAAAGCATCCGAGTTGAAGGATGCTGCGGCAGCCAAGGCAGCCCAAATTAAAGAGCAAGGTGCCCATCTGCAAGATGTGGCTGCCGAAAAGGCTGCTGCATTGAAAGATCAGGCAGCCGAGGCGGGTCAGACGCTGAAAGATAAGGCATCCGGGGTGTTTGATAAACTTAAAGACAAGACAGCTGACCTGCTCCATGCAGGCGCAGATAAATTGTCGGATCTCGCGGATAAGATCGATTAGTGCATATTTCCGAACTGCGGTCGGAGCATCGGATTTGTCCGGAGAGGCGTCTTGATCAGAATCCGTGTCCTTTCGTCACTTTGCAATAAGCTTCAGCCCTCGAACGTTATTTGCATAGTGGAAATAAGCAATTGGATAGGGATGAACTCTGCCTACCGTCATCTTTCCCTTAAGATGGCGGTAGCAATTTTATTGTGTTTTTCGTTGTCATCTTGCGGAACTAAAAAAAATACTGCAGTCTCACGCAACTGGCAGGCATTTACCACACGATATAATGTCTATTTCAATGGCTCGGAACATTATAAGGAAACATTGAAAGAGATGGAAGACAAGTATGAAGACGATTATACGCGTCTCCTGTTGATTCATCCCGCCGAAGCTCGCGCCGATGACAAATACCCTCAACCTACAGGCGATTTCAAGCGCACCATTGAAAAAATGCAAAAGGCCATACAGCTTCATTCAATCACTAAAAAACCGCAAAAGCGCAGTGCTTCCCCTAAGGAAAAAGAATTCCGTGCCCGTGATGAATTTAATCCTTTTTTGCACAATGCATGGCTCATGTTGGGAAAGGCTCAATATTTCGATGGCAGTTTCTTAGAGGCGGCGACGACATTCCTTTACACTTCGCGACATTTCTACTGGTTGCCCAAAGTGGTGACAGAAGCAAAATTATGGCAGGCACGTTGCTATTGTGCGCTCGATTGGGATTACGAAGCAGAGAATATACTCCGATTGATTAAGAAAAAAGATTTGACAGATGATCAACTGCTTCATCTTTACAACCTTGTGCAAGCGGATTATCTGATACACACAGGGGAATACGATTCAGCTGCCGGCTATTTGCGTGACGCGGCACAATCTGCTTCCGGACAACAGAAAAAACGGCTTTGGTTTCTTCTCGGTCAGATATATGCCCTCCTTGGTCAAAAACAACCGGCATATGAGGCATTTAAAAAGGCGGGAAGTGGGGTTGCAACCCCATATCGTACAAAATTCAATGCCCGTATCAAGCAGAGCGAGGTGTATTCCGGCTCAGATATAAAAGGAGAAGTCAACTCCTTGCTCGCACTGACAAAATATGAGCGGAACAAGGACTTCCTTGATCAGATCTATTATGCCGTAGGGAATTTATATCTTTTCAGGCAAGACACCACGGAAGCCAAGAAAAACTATATACTTGCAATCGAAAAATCCACCCGAGACAACATAGACAAGGCGCTTGCCCGGATTGCCCTCGGAGGTATATATTTTGATGAGGGGGAATATGTGAAAGCACAACCTTGTTACGCGGAAGCGTTGCCTTTTCTTCCTGATAATTATCCCGGTTACAAAAAAATGTCGCTTCGTAGCGATGTGCTTGATGAACTTGCTGTCTATGCAGGCAATGTGCAGCTTCAGGATTCTCTTCTGAAACTCGCTGCGATGACGCTTGCCGATCGCAAAGCTGCCTGCCAGGTGCTTGTGGATAATCTTGTGCAAAAAGAGAAAGAGGCGGAAGAGACAGCGCGAAAGGAAGAATTTATCGCCACACAGGAAGAAGCTCAGTCTATGATCCCAAATAATGCCCAGACCGTGCCATCGTTTTCTTTGAACACAGACAAGTCCTGGTATTTTTACAATTCGTTGACTAAAAATGCGGGTAAGGCTGAATTTCAGCGCCGTTGGGGTGCGCGTAAGCTTGAAGATGACTGGCGCCGACGCAACAAAACAAGTTTCTCATGGGATGAGGAAAAAAATGATGCGGACGATTCAGATGAATCTCATCTTGATACGGACGGATTTACCCGGGAAAGGAACGATGAATCCATAAAGCCGGAGAATGATCCGCATAGTATCGAATATTACTTAAGACAGATCCCGTCGACACCATCTGAATTACAGACTGCCAACGATATTATTCAGGAGGGACTATACAACATGGGGCTGATATTGAAAGATAAACTGGATGATTATCCGGCGGCTCGCAAAAAATTTGATGAACTCGAAAGACGGTATCCCGACAATATCTATCGTCTTGATGTATACTATAATATGTATCTAATGGCTGTAAGGGACAAAAACAAAGGTCTGGCGGAGGTCTGGCGTAACAAGATTCTTTCAGATTTCCCTGAAAGCCCCTATGGTCAAGCCATGGCAGATCCGGATTATTTCGAAAATCTTAGGAGAATGCATGAATTGCAGGAACAAATCTATGAGAAGGCATATACCGCATATCTCTCAGATGAAAATGTAGAAGTTCACCGGCTAACAAAAGAGATGGAAAAGGATTACCCATTGTCTCCCATATTGCCCAAATTCGTATTTATAGATGCCTTGTCCTATCTGACAGAAGGGGAGTATGGAGTGTTTAAGGACCGCCTTACGGAATTATTGCAAAAGTGGCCGGACACGGATATGACTGATATGGCATCAGGTATTCTTAAGCATTTGAAAGCCGGAAGGACACCTCATTCAGGGATGACGAACTCTCGTGGAATGCTTTGGGAAACACGTCTGTCAGACAATGAGGAGGAAGAGTGGGAAGAAAGTATTCCAGATGAATTTGAAAGAGAACCGGATTCCCCACATTATCTTGTGTTTGCCTTCCCTCTTGATTCTGTTAATCCTAATCTTGTGCTTTATGATGTGGCACGTTTCAATTTCTCGTCGTTCGTGGTGAAAGATTTTGATCTTGAACCCATGAGGTTTTCCAATATGGGGTTGTTGGTGGTCAAGGGTTTTGCAAATCTGATGGAACTTGAACATTACCGTACGGTAATGGAAAAATCAGATCCGGGGCTACCCAAGGAGGTCGTACCGATAATGATCTCTAAATCTAACTTTGAACTTCTGCTTCGTAAGGGGCGTTCATTTGAAGAATACTTCCGGTTTCAGGAGAACGCCGCCACGGATGAGGTTGAGCAGGAATTGGAAGGTTATGAAAATGAAAATTAATGCCGCCGATGGATAAGATTCTTTGGGCTGACGATGAGATCGACCTTCTGAAGCCACACATTTTGTTTTTAAAAGCCAAGGGCTATGACGTGGTTACTGTTTCCAATGGCAGGGACGCTCTTGACGCGCTCGACAACGACCGGTTTGACTTGATATTGCTTGATGAGAATATGCCAGGGCTCTCCGGTCTGGAGACCCTTTCCCTATTGAACCAGAACCATCCGGAAGTGCCGGTAATAATGATCACGAAATCAGAAGAGGAAAATCTTATGAATCAGGCAATCGGGAATCAGATTGCCGATTATCTGATCAAACCTGTCAACCCCAATCAGATTCTTCTGTCAATTAAAAAGAATCTTCATGGCGGGGAACTTGTGGCAGCCCGTACAACGTCTGAGTATCAACAGGAATTTCAAAAAATAGCCTCACAGATCAATAATGCACAGTCTGTGGAAGATTGGATGGAGGTGTATCGTCAACTGGTATATTGGGAACTGAAACTTGCCGATACCGACGCGTCGATGGCGGAACTGTTGTTGATGCAGAAAAAAGATGCCAACAGCAATTTCTGCAAATTTGTGAAACGGGAATACGAAGGATGGATCCGTACCGACAATCATCCGCTGATGAGTCATGAAATATTAAAAAAGAGGGTGTTCCCGTTGCTTGACCAGGGGGAAAAGGTATGTGTCTTTCTGATTGATAATTTCAGGCTTGATCAATGGAAAGTGGTTCAGCCTCTCGTGTCGGAGTGGTTTAACATCAAAGAAGAACTTTATACTACCATTCTTCCAACTTCAACCCAATATGCGAGGAATGCTATTTTTGCAGGATTGATGCCATTGCAGATTGCAACTATGTTTCCTGATCTTTGGGTGGAAGAAGATGAGGATGAAGGTCTTAATATTCATGAGAGTGAATTGATCCAGACACAGCTGGATCGTTTCCGCCGCAAGGAACAATTCTCATATACCAAATTAAATGATTCCTCTGCAGGGGAGAGATTCCTCCATAAAATTAATCAGATCAAGGATATCCCGCTTAATGTTATTGTGCTGAATTTCATTGATATGTTGTCGCATGCAAGGACGGAATCGAAAATGATCCGCGAACTTGCCAATTCAGACGCGGCATATCGCTCGCTGACGGAATCCTGGTTCCGTCATTCCTCTACTCTCGAAATTTTCCGTAGCCTTGCAGAGTTCGGCTACAAGGTGATCGTGACTACGGATCATGGAACAATACGTGTGGATAATCCAATAAAAGTGGTGGGAGACAGGAATACGAATACAAATCTTCGTTATAAGGTTGGGAAGAATCTTAACTATAATCGAAAACAGGTCTATGAGATGCACGACCCCAAAAAATTCGGTCTGCCCTCTCCCAACCTTTCAAGCACTTATATTTTTGCTGTCAATGAAGATTTTTTCTCTTATCCCAATAATTACAATTATTACGTTCAATATTATACAGGCACGTTCCAGCATGGGGGAATATCCTTGCAGGAGATGCTTGTGCCGCTTGTCACCTTGACACCCAAATGATGCTTAGAGCCTTCCCTTTTATTTTATTTTTCTTGCTTTTGGCAGGTGGTGCCGCCTCTGAAGAGGTGACACGCAAACGTCTTGCCTTGCGTGAACTCGTGGAAATGGCAAATGCCGGAGACCCTAAATCTCTTTACGATCTCGCTTCGCTTCACGACAGGGGTTATGATTCGATACCTATAGATTCCTCCCGTTCAACAGCCTTATACAGGCTCTCAGCGGCAAAAGGGTATGCTCGTGCGGAAAATTATCTTGGATTCAGATATTTCAAAGGGGAATTTGTGGAACAAAATATTGATTCAGCCCTTTTCTGGATAGCGAAAGCTGCCGAAGACGGAGATATTACGGCTGCAAATAACTTGGGGTATCTCTTTACAGAAAGTGATGTTGTTCCCCGTGATTATCAAAAAGGTGTATGTTGGCTGAAGAAAGCGGCTGATGCGGGTCTTCCTCAGGCTGAGAGTCAGCTTGCCGACCTTTACCGGCAAGGATTGGGAGTTGCTCCGGACACCGCATTTGCCGTCACTCTCTATAACCGGGCAATTGATAAGGGGCTGCATGACGCTGAATTGAAATTGATATCAATGATGGGGAAAAAATGGGAAAAACTATCAGCGGATTCGGCTGTGGCGCTCGGCAGATACTATTATTCCCGTCATGCGCCCGTGGCAGGGGTGATTTTGTTTAAAAATGCTGCGAAAAACAACAATCCTGTAGCATTGGCGCTCCTTGGGGATGCTTATTCCAAAGGGAAGGGAATCGATTACGATCACACACAGTCTATAAAATTCTATTTCCAGGCGGCTGAATTGGGTAATCCATCGGCGCAGTTTGTTATTGCCGAACTGCTTGATATTTTCCCGGATGCCCTCCCCGACTCAGTCCCTCCCGCCGCCTACTGGTATGAGCGTGCTGCAGCATCCGGTATTACCGATGCCGAGTCGGCAACGCGTGCCCTTATCCAAAATATAGACTCAGGAAATTGATTTTCCGGCGTGTATCCTAATCTTTTGCCAAATTTAAGGCATTTCTTCTAAATCCTTCGAATTTTGCACGTTTCACGGGAGAACCTTTAAATATTTTTGAAAATTCTTCACGGCTCATTTTAATGGCTTGTTCGGCAGTCAGAGACAATAATTCTTCTTTGGGTTGGAATTCCGGAATATTTGTGGGAGGTATGTTTCGGTTGTGCGGACATACTTCCTGACAGATGTCGCAACCGAAAAGCGAATTTTTGGCTGCTTCCGTGTGCATGGTCCTGGAGTTCTCCCCTTCCCATTCCCCTCTGTGTTCGATTGTGAGATAATTTATACATTTGCGTGCATCCACAGTGCCGTCAGCCATCAGAGCGCCTTGGGGACATGCTTTTATGCAGGCTCCACAATCCATGCATATATCTTTTCTCGGCTCGTCAGGAGCGATTCTAAGCGTTGTCAAGACTTCGACAAGGAAAATATAGCTGCCGAAATTATCGACGATTACAGAGCCGTTTCTGCCTCTTGTCCCAATCCCACATTTTATCGCCCAATATCTTTCTGACAATGGTGCGGAGTCTATACATATCCTCCATTCTCCTCCAAGGTCTTTTTTTAGACACTCCACAATGGGCATAATCCGCTTTCTCAACACATCGTGATAGTCTTCGCCATACGCATAGCATGCGATAGCGGGCAACTCCGGGTTGCGCCTTTGTGCCGGCGTGTAGCTGAATGCCATACTTATCACGGTTGATACATTCTCAAGCACGTTTGATGGGTCAGGCTTGAGTCTGGCATGGCGTTCCAGATAGTCCATTCCCGCATGGTTCCCATTCCGTATCCAGCGATTGTATCCTTCTATGACATCCGCTTCAACCTGTTCTGCCCGGGCGAAACCTATCGCCGCAGCCCCGGATGCCAGCAATGCTTCACGGATATCGTTTTTGATATTATTTCCATCGGTGCGGATCATATGCAACACTCCCCTATTTCCTTCCGAAATCTGCCGGAATCTCTCCCCATCTGTCGGTCTGCCATTTCAAGACTTTTGCGGGGAATTGATGAGTGTGAAGCCATGTCAAGGCACGAGCCATGAGTTCAAACACTTTTGCGTTGCGAGGAGTCTGCTGTAGTTGGGTTTTTATTTTGCGGTTTCTGACCCACGACATCCCGGACACGGAATCTGAATAAATGTTATGAACCTTCCCTTCCCTTGTCATGAGCGCCATGGCATGGACTATTGCCAAAAACTCCCCGATGTTGTTTGTGGCATCGTCAAACGGACCGATGCGGAAAAGAGTCCGTCCTGTCATAAGCTCTACACCCTGATATTCCATTTTGCCGGGATTGCCAAGACAGGAAGCATCTACCGCCCATGCGTCAAGATCAACTTCAGGGTTTGTCATATAGTCCGGCTGTCCGGGTTTGGGAAGTGTCCGGAGACTTGCCTGGGCGAGGAATTTCCCCAGGTCTCCGTCGTCTGCCTTACGGCTGAATTTACGATAAGCCTCGGCAGCCTCCGAAGGGCTTCCGTATCCTTTGTAGACCGGATTCGAAAACCCGTCAATTTGCTCCTTGGCATCATTCCAGTCGTCGTATACCCCGGGATTATGTCCCTTGAAAATGACGTAATATTTTTTATCTTTTGCCATCGGTAATGCAGGAAGATTTAATTCAGGTATATAACCGTTATCGGTTGTTCATCTTGGGCTCTTTGCGGTAATTGTAATCGCTTCTCAGTTGCTCAAAACAGTCGGGATTGTTCTTCAATGCGTTTGTGTCGGAAAAAGGATTGTAAGAAGTGCAGATAACCTCTGTCGCGAGTTCATGAGGGATGTGGTATTCCCCTTCTAATCCTGATTTGTCGATAGATATTCCAAAAAATTGACCTACGGCCTCGAGAGCCATGCGTGTGGCACGTTGTTTCCCTTCAAAAGAATAACCCGCTATGTGTGGGGTTGCGATAGTAGCTAATTTAAGCAGCTCTCTGTCAATTCCGGGTTCCCATTCCCAGGTATCGATGAAAGCTTTTGTTCTCCCTTCTTTCAAGTGATTTTTCCATGCTTCATTATCAACAACGCTTCCTCTTGCCGAATTGATCAGGATCGCCCCTCTTTTCAGCATCTCCAAATGTTTTGCGTCAATCATGTGGAATGTGGCGTCCTCGCCGGTATTTGTCAATGGAGTATGGATGGTAACGGCATCCGCTTCATGTAGGACTTGCTCCAAATTGAGGTAATCCACATCTTTCATACCCGATTTTTTTCTGGGCGGGTCGCATACGAGTATGCGGCACCCTAATTTTTTGCCCCAGTCTGCCACTATCGATCCTACATTGCCGTAACCTACAACGCCTAATGTGTCTTCTTTAGGGTCAAAGCCGTTTCTGAGCAATGACGACCATACATATTGTGCCACGCCGGGGGCATTGCAGCCTGCGGCATTACGTATCTCGATGCCATTTCTCTTACACCATTCAAGATCAATATGGTCCGTCCCGATTGTAGCGGTGGCTATTAATTTCACTGATGAACCTTCCAGAAGAGCGGCGCCGCAACGGGTGCGTGTCCGAATTATCAATGCGTCGGCATTTTTTACAAGATCCCGATCAAAAGAGTCCGGGTTGGCATAAGTCACGTCGGCAATGCTTTCAAGACGTCCCTTCAGGAATGGTATTTTATTGTCGGCTATAATTTTGAGTTTACACTCCATAATGTCTGCAAATTTTTATTTAAGTTTCGCACTCGCTTAACGGTCTTTGGTTGTAGGTATTCGGTTGTCGGTTTCATTTTACAAAAAACTCACCCCGTTTGCTACAAACTTATAACCTGGTTGCTCTCAATTTTTGTTTGTGAAAAAATGGCATTATTTATCCATGGCTGACTCCGTTGAGAATCATTGTAATGAAAAATCCGATGTATATAACTGCCGGAATCAGTACCACAAGCCATTCTCGTTTAATTTTCCATAAGGCACACATGTTTGCTACTTGAACAGCCACGGTGAAGTATAATGTGCCGAGGTAAGCTAACATATTTGAGAAATCGACTATGATACAGATGACACTGATCACACCCAATAATGTTATTGTCATGTTTTGGGCATTAACTCTTGAATTACCGGCATATAGCTTTATGCTGTTGTTTAATGCAAGGAGAGCGCCAAAGAATATTGCGATCCCTACGCTTAGAGCCAAAACAAATATTTCAGACGCTTTTGCAAAATTGCTGAAAAGATTTGTAATATCAGGCATTTCAAAAGAGTCAAGACTGATAAGCCCCAATCCGACTCCCACCCAATATGGAGCTATCATACCCATTCCCAGCGCCAATAATTCCTTCAATCTGAATGCTTTCATAATTATAGCACCCAGAATATAGGCTAAAGTCATCGGCAGGAACGCATATTGGAACATGGATCCGACCGATATGAATGTGCCTATGGCAAACATCGGCTGAGTGGCATTCCGGGAATCATATTCCCCGAATAATATCGATAAAGCTATCAGATTGACAGCGCATATCAGTGTGGAGGAAGATAGATAATAGTTGATCCAAGGATTTGAACCTGCAAGCAAAAGAAACATTACCGGTAGCACCGGTTGCGTAGAACGGATGAAGTTGTGAGTGCGGTTAAGGAAAAAACCACCCAAGGCGATAGCTCCTGTCAGCACGGTGTTGATAATCCATGATGACACAGGATTTATTTCCCAAATATTTGGA
Source organism: uncultured Porphyromonadaceae bacterium (assembly GCA_947073495.1). Taxonomy (GTDB): domain Bacteria; phylum Bacteroidota; class Bacteroidia; order Bacteroidales; family Muribaculaceae; genus Lepagella. Next base: position 30,180 of record CAMTMX010000023.1, on the reverse strand, counting down.
GATGGGAGACATATTCCGAGTTCTCCGGTAATCCTTGAACCCGGACGATATATATATGCCACGGCTGTCATGGCAATCATTGCCATGACAGCGAGCACTAATCCGTTTTTTCCAATTCCTTTATATCGTGTCACTTGGATGTGTCTTTGTCGGAATTAAAAAGATTATAAGCCCCGTAGAGGTTAATCTTCTTCTTCATTCTTCTTCCAACCCTTGCGTTGGCGCATGTGGACGGGGTTGATTATAGTTTCAGATGATTGCGGCAGGCGGGGCCCACGGGAATTTGCCGGATTGTATCCCCGGTTTTCCTGAGGTTTACGGTCGCGGTCAAATTTCCGGTCTCCCTTCTCGAAACCGCGGTTGCCTTTGTTGTTGCCGCCACGGTTGTCACGATTAAACTGTCGATCATTCTTATCACCGCGGAAAGGCTTGCGTTCTCCCCTGTCGTTGCGTTCGAACCCTCGTCCTGCACGGTCATTCCGGCTGTCTCTGTCGTAATTGCGGTTCTGCTTGAAACTATTACCTGCCGGGCGATAATTATCAAAATCATCATCATCGTCATGGCTGAAATGTCCTTTTGGGGCACTGTCAAACGATCGTTTTTTATCGTCCCGGTTAAAGTTTTTTTTCTTTTTGCGGTCGTCGGTCATCCCTTTGCCGCTATTGAATTTTTTAGCCTGTTTTTCCCAATCATCATCGGAAATATGGCGTACTTTCTTAGGCCCCTGTTCCTTGCGTGCATCGGGATTGCTCACACTTCCTCCATCTGCACGGAAATCGGAATACTTCCCGTCAAACAATACGTATTCACGGAGACTACATTCGAGGCTGCCGTTGTGAAGAGGGATCTTGATTGAAGGTTTCAACCCGATTTCAGCAAACTGCTCGTCTTTAAATCCAATTATCCAGGCGTGCCATCCTTGGAAATATGTCTTTAGAGTGGTTCCTATGCTTCTGTAAAGAAGGTTGATATTGTCCGGACGAAGTCTTTCTCCGTAAGGAGGATTTGTCACGAGAACACCTTCCGGGGCATTGTCTGTCCATTCCGTCACTGACTTGCACTGTAGCTCAACCATGTCATCCACACGTGCCGACTTAATGTTTTTGCGGGCAATCGCCACTGCTTCGGGAGAAATATCGCCGCCATAGATCTTATAGGCGAATTCCCTTTCGGCGGAGTCGTCGTTGTATATTTCCTCAAAGAGGTCCTGATCAAAGTCCGGCCATTTCTCAAAAGCGAAATGCTCCCTGTAAATGCCGGGGTTGATATTAGCGGCGATCAGCGCAGCCTCAACAAGAAATGTGCCTGATCCGCACATCGGATCCACGAAATCGCAATCACCGCGCCATCCGGTCTTCATAATGATGCCGGCTGCAAGCACTTCGTTGATGGGAGCCTCTGTCTGTTCCACACGGTAACCTCTCTTAGACAAAGGCTCACCGCTCGAGTCAAGTGAGATAGTGACACGATTGTCGGAGATATGCACGTTCAGCTGCACGTCTGCACCTGATAGCCTGATTGACGGACGCTTGCCGTATTTGTCATTGAAATGGTCTGCGATGCCGTCCTTTACACGGTATGTCACAAATTTCGAATGAGTAAACTCTGCGCTATTGACGGTGGAGTCAATCGAGAATGTTGAGTCTACGTTCATAAACTGTTCCCAATCGAGGTCCCTTACCTGGTCATAAAGCTCATCGGTAGAATCAGCCGTAAACTTTACGATCGGCTTGAGAATTCTTAGGGCAGTACGGCAACAGAGATTCGCACGATACATCAGTTCGTTGTCTCCTTCGAACGTTACCATTCTTAGCCCGATTTCAACGTTCTCTGCCCCTAATTCAATGAGTTCGTCACGGAGCACGTCTTCAAGACCCTGGAAGGTCTTTGCCACCATCTGGAATTTGGTTTCCATTTTTTGACTTCTTGTTGGTTATCCGGAGCCGCCACGCGCCTCCGCTCGTTTTGTCTGGATATATTTTAATTGGTTCTCTATTCGAGTGAATTCTTATCGTGGTCAGGGCATGGAAAAATCTCCGAAAGAGATTGTTTCCCCTCCCCGCTCTTTTTTGGAGGGTTCAGAATGAGTATTGAGGGTATGCCCTTCAGATATTCGCTGCAGTTCTTCATTGAAACGTGGTTCGCGATTGAACGTCGGCACGCTTTCAATCTGTGCAATAACTTCATGATCGTCAAATTGAGAGGGCTTCAACACGGCATATTTCATGCGTGCAGCTGTGCGACGCTGATTTCTGACCTTGTCCGGACCATAGAAATCGGCAATCCTCTCAGTCGACTCTTCCTTCTTCTGTTTTTCTTCCTCCGGATCTTTTTTACCTTCAAAGATAATCGGACCTTTAGGTTTCTCTTCCTTTTTGTATGATTTGGGTTCAGACTCTCTTAAGGTCACATCAAATCCTGACGCCAATACGGTGATTTTAACTTTGTCTCCGAGCTCAGGATTGTCGCCGATACCCCACTTTACGTCGATGCTTGAGGGAAGCTTCGAGGTGAATTGAGTGATTTCCGCGATCTCTTCAGTGCGCAGAGGATTGTCGGATTGGCGCGAGCATGTAAATTTAAACAACAACCTCTTTGAGGTGTTGATATCATGGGCTTTAAGAAGCGGGGAGTGAAGTGCATTGTGAATTGCATCCGAGATACGGTGCTCCCCTTCTCCGTAGGCTGTGGATATGATTGCAGTTCCGCTGTCTTTCAAAGTCGTCTTTACGTCTTGAAAGTCGACATTGATGTAGCATCTTTCTGAGATTATATCGGAAATACTTCTCGCTGCGTTTGCCAATGTGTCATCAGCTTTCTGGAATGCGTTGAAGAAGTTATAATCCTTGTATAGCTCTATAAGATTTTCGTTGTTGATGACGAGAAGTGCATCGACGTGCTCACGCATTTCATTCGCGCCGTCGAGAGCTTTAAGAATCTTTTTCTCCCCCTCGAACATGAACGGCACCGTGACAATACCGATGGTCAGCATGTCAGCTTCTTTTGCGAGACGTGCCACTACCGGTGCGGCACCCGTGCCGGTGCCACCTCCCATACCTGCAGTTATGAAGACCATCTCAGTGCCGTCCTGGAAGAGTTTTTTTATCTCGTCACTGCTTTCTTCGGCACACTGACGTCCCACTTCAGGGTTATTTCCGGCACCGCGTCCATGTGTGACATCCCAGCCTAACAACAGTTTTGTAGGCACAGCCATCTCATTCAGGTGCTGTTTGTCAGTATTGCAGACCACAAAATTTACATTTTGTATGTTTTGCGCATACATGTAGTTGACAGCGTTGCTCCCGCCCCCACCAACTCCTATAACCTTGATTATGGAGGCGTTGGGGTCTTCATCAAATTTAGAATCGTCAGCTAAGTTATATATTTCGTTGTCGTCCATATTGGATGCTATCTATAATGAGGTAAGAGGTTAATTATTATTTAGGAAAGAATTGTAGTCCTTAACCACGCATCATGATCCATTCGTGTCCTATTCCATTAGTTCAGAATCATCTGCATCATCAGGATTGCTGAACATTAAAGCAATGCGCCTTTTAAGACCTGTGATTATTTTATTGGTTCTTTCAACCCTTTCTCTTGGTTCTTTTGGCGCTTCCGGTTCTGCCGGAGCTTCTCCGGTGATGGGAATCTCACTGCGTTGGGGCATCTCAAGGCATTCCTGTTGACTCAATGTGGCTCCTGCATAAAGGACACTGACCACCTGGATCAAGTTCTTGTTTCCTGCATGACCGTCTTCAAGATGAACATATTGAGGTAATTGACCACGACGAACCTCAAGACCACTTTGAAGTTCAATCAAATCCAACATCCCTTGTAGTTTTGATCCTCCGCCTATACAGATTATGCCTCCCGGAAGGTCGGTCTCTTTCATGTCGGCATATACGATCTGTTCCAGAATATTAGCCACTATTTCCTCTGAACGTGCCACGACGAGATTGGTTACTTCTGAATGTTTCAATCCGCCGATATTAAGAGAGGAAGTGGAATCTTGTCCCATTGCGTTGCCTGAAGCTATCTTTATCTGTTCGGCTCTTTCTTCCAACACATTGAGCGATGTAATATCACGCGTGATATTCCTCCCTCCCATCGGCAATGTGGCAAAATATCTGAGGCAGCCTTTCCTGTATATTGTCACAGTAGTGGTCTCGGCGCCCATGTCGACAAGCATACAGCCAAGACGCTTCTCGTCAGCCGTAAGTATCAGGTGCCCTGTGGCGAGCGCGGTCACTACAAACCCTTCTATCTTGACTCCCAGTTTATCGGGGATAGTGCGGGTGAGATTCCGTTTCAGCTCCGGACGACACACAATCAGGTCGAATGTGGCTTGGATATGCCTCCCCACTGCGCCCTTGGGTGAATGGGTCTCAGCCTTGTCGACATGATATATGCGAGGCACGGCATCAACCACTTCGAGGGTATTGTCAATAGCTTTCCGTTTAGCTTCTTCTGTAAGCTTATTGATAATATCTTCAGTGATTTCTGTCCCTTCAGGCAGATTTAATGCCACTTCCGCTGTGATACTCTTCAAGGAACGTCCGGATAATCCAACGAATACCCCCTTGATTTTCCTTGGAGAGATTCCGGAGTGATGCTCAAGTCTGCTTAAGAGCCTGGAAACCCTGACAGAGGTCTCCTCCAGATTCTGGATGATGCCATATCTCACTCCTTCCACATCGTTTTCTTCCTCGATGGCAATAACTTCAAGTTGCCCTTCCCCGGAAGTTTTTCCAATGGAAGCAATTATTTTGGAACTGCTTATTTCTACAGCTGCTATATATCTTTCACTCATTGTGTGTGTAGGTGTTCTCTAATATAAACCACCGAAGGTCGATCAGGTTTGATCTATCGGATGATTTTGTCAATTATTTTGTCCTGTGGGAGTCAATTCAGGGAGAGTGGCTTCTTCAAGCGCAATGTCGTCACCATAATCTCCTCCATGGTCAGTCTTTGTCTTGATTTTTCGTGTAGCTACAACTTGTCCCTTGAATTTCACAGAAATAGTATCGTATTCTTCCCATCCTTTATAAGGCATGACCTTGCGATAGACAGTCAGTAACGCCTGACGTTTTTCTTTCAGACGCGTGGTGTCTCCGAAATTTACTACATGCCCTTTGATCCTTGGCACAAGAATGATGTTGTCGGCATCTTTTGCCTCTATCATGCTCACCAGATCTTTTAATACAGGGTCGGATTCTACAAATTTTGACACGGAAAGAAGCTGTTGTGGCGTGAACTTATCACTAAAAGATCCGTACACAACCGGCACATCCACAAAAAATTGGGCTTTTGACTCAATTTTTTTTCCATCTTTGTTTATATAATAGCTTTTCCCATTCTCGAAAACCCGCAGCGCCGGCACCATCGGGGTGACAGTGACGCTAAGTTTTCCGTCTGTTTGAAAAATACAATTTACATCCTCAAAGTTTGAGAATCTGCCGAGATATTGTTCAATTTCCAGAGTATTTATTGTTTCAATCGGTCTGCCTATGATTTGTTTAGGATAGCGCATCAATTCATCAAGCACTCCATTCCTCGTGATCGTGTCTGCGGTCATAGACTTTGTGATTGTCACTTCAATTCCTTGACAGCCATGACGTCTCGCCTCTCCATGCGCCCATATTGTCACCCATGTGACGTAGACGAAAAGAGAGATGAGAATCAGCCATTTGAGGATTGTTTTTCCCATGTTTATTCAGGGCCCCCACCCATTATGATTTTCTTGATGTCAGGGAGCAGACGGTCAATGTCGGCGGCTCCCAACGTCATCAAGATGTCAAAGTTACTATTTTTTATGAGATTTAGCAAATCTTTTCGTTCACAATAGCATTTTGACGATGATGTGACGTCTTTGAGAATCAACATTGAATCGACTCCGGGGATGGGGAGTTCACGTGCCGGATAGATTTCAGGCATGATCACTTGGTCTGCTTCAGACAATGCCTCTGCAAATTCTTTTGCGAAATCTTTGGTTCGTGTGTATAGATGGGGTTGGAAAATCACAGAAACTTTCCTGCCGGGGTAGAGCTTCTTTACGGAACGGATTGACGCGCGCACTTCGTTAGGGCTATGGGCGTAATCGTCAAGCAGGGCAGTGGTGCCTCCCTTACCGTCGAGAATCACTTCAAAACGGCGTTTGGCTCCGCGGAATGTACTGAGCCCGTGTTTTACATCCTCAGGGGTTGCTCCTGCAAGAAGGGAAGCTGCCGCGGCAGCTACGGCATTGTCGATATTTATTTCTACAGGGACACCTACTTCGATATCCTCGATGCGAAATTCGGGGCCGACAAGTGTGAATGTCAGTGAGCCATCGCCGAATTTGATATTCTCCGCATGCCAGTCACCATCATTCCCTCCGCTATAGGTCATGATTTTTACCCCCTTTTTTACCCGTGGATGCAATTTAAGCCCTGTATGGAGCAACAATACACCTCCGGGCAAAATAAGCGATGTGAAGTGCGCAAATCCTTCCAGGTAGCCTTCTTCGTCGCCGTATATGTCAAGGTGGTCAGGATCCGTAGAGGTGACAATGGCTATGGTGGGGGAGAGCTGATGGAATGAGCGGTCATATTCATCGGCTTCTATGACTGACCATTCAGAACCTTCGCAAATCACAAGGTTGCTGTCAATATTGCGTAGAATGCCACCCAAGAATGCGTTGCATCCCACCTTTGAATCCCTTAAGATATTGGCTGTCATGGAGCATGTCGTGGTTTTCCCGTGAGACCCCGACACGCAGATCGCCTTTGTGGAGCGTGTGATCTTTCCGAGCAGGGCAGCTCTTTTGATCACTTCAAAGCCATTATCCCTGAACCACGACAGGATAGGGCTGTCAGTCGGGACTGCAGGTGTGTAGACCACCAAAGTCTCATCCGGGTTTCTGAATAATTCTGGAATTTCATCCGGAGAATCTACATAGGTGATTCTTACACCTTCATCCACCAACTGTTTTGTGAGGGATGATTCGGTGCGGTCGTAGCCGGCCACATTGTGCCCGCGGCTTAAAAAATATCGTTCAAGATTCGCCATGCCGATTCCGCCCGCACCGACAAAAAAGAGGTTGCGGAAAGGGGAGTCGGATGGTTGATTAATATTATTGTTATCCATTATTGGCGTTTGTTTATAATTTTGCAAACCTCATCCACTATACGGGTATCGCTGTCAAGAAGAGCCATTTTTGAAATTTCTTGCGACATCCTGTTGAGTTCGCTTTTGTCTTTTATGAGCATTATTGTGGCTCCCACAAGTTTTTCGCGTGCATCAGCATCTGTTATAAGCACGGCAGCCCCTCTGTCGGATAAAGCACGCGCATTATGTGTCTGGTGGTCTTCAGCCACATTTGGCGACGGAACCAGAATAACAGGTTTGCCAAGCACCTGCAGTTCACTGATGGATCCAGCACCGGCACGACCAATAACGAGATCTGCGGCTTTGTAGGCACTCGACATATCGGTAATAAACGGAGTGACAACCACTCCCTTTAATCCTTTAGCAGCAAGAGGTCCTCTGTCTCCGAAGTTTTTGCCGGTCTGCCAGATCACTTGGATTCCGTTTTCAGCAAGTTGCTTTATCCCTTTTTCGAGGCTCTCATTGATTGTTAGCGCCCCCAGGCTGCCTCCGACTACAAGGAGAGTCGTTTTGTCAGGATTCAGACCGAATGATTCCCTTGCTTCTTTTGCCGTTTTTTGAGAATTCAAAAGAGTCTTACGTATAGGATTGCCGGTTTTGACAATTTTGTCTGCAGGGAAAAACTTTTCCATTCCGTCGTATGCTACACATATTCTCTCGGCTTTCTGTCCTAAAAGCTTGTTGGTGACCCCGGCATACGAATTTTGCTCCTGCAACAATGTCGGGATTCCGGCTTTCTGGGCAGCTTTGAGCGTAGGCCCGGATGCATATCCGCCGACACCGATTGCAATATCCGGTTTGAATTCCTTTACAATCTTGCGGGAGCGGCGCATGCTCTTAAAGAGTTTTATCAACACCCCTATGTTTTTCCAGAGATGTTTTCTGTCGAAACCTGCCACCGGCAACCCGATTATTTCATATCCTGCATCGGGGACGCGGGTCATTTCCATTCGGTTTTCTGCTCCTACAAAAAGTATTTCTGCATTAAGGCGGGAACGCAGTGCGTCGGCTATCGACAGGGCGGGGAAGATATGCCCCCCTGTGCCTCCGCCGCTTATGATGACTCTCGGACGGCGTTGACTGTCCGGCTGAGATGTTGTGTCGTTGACTATCATTTAGATGTTTCGTTTGATTGTCCTGAAAAGTTGGCAGCCTGCATGTCTTCAGGTAATTCCTTGATTTCTTGTCTGATTTGGTTCTTATTGCCGTTGGTGACAGCAAACCGGCTGACGGAAATCATGATCCCTATCGCCGCCGACATCACCAATACGGAAGTGCCACCTTTTGAAATCAAAGGTAGCGGTTGGCCGCTCACGGGGAATAGCCCGGTGACAATCGCCATGTGAACCAATGCCTGGAACACAATAAGCACCGCACATCCCATTATGAGGAATGCGGGGAACGCCCGTGAACACTTATATGCTATCCGTCCGGCTCTGGCAAGTAGGAAAAGATAGAGTATCAGTAGGCATACGCCTCCCACAAGCCCGGTATCTTCCACAATGATTGAATAGATGTAGTCGGAAAATGCAAGCGGCAGGCGTGCGCTTTCACGTGAGTTGCCTGGACCTTGTCCCAATACGCCCCCGTTCGCTTGCGAGATTTTCGCAAACACCACCTGGCGGTTATAGTCATCGATGGGATCATTGGGGTGAACCCCTTCTAAAAATCTGGATATTCGCCCTTTATGCGTGTCCGCTCTGCCATCGTTTCCTGTCGGGGCAACCTGTTCAGACTGAGCCTCGGCGTCAAATTCACTTTTTTTGTCATCCTGATATTTGAACATAAAGAGGATCCCTGCACATATCCCGTAAATGCAGATTATCAAAAAGAATTTTTTCCACTTCATGCCTCCTATGAGAAACATGGAAAGGCTGACACCGAACAGAAGGATTGTGTTTGTAAGACCGTTTTTCCAGAGACATCCGCCAAAAATAATGACAACGACTGCTGCTTCAACCATACCTCTTGTCGAAACACCTCTCGGCTGTTGATGCCGACCAAGGATTGTGGCAAGAAGCACAACCACAGTGAGTTTTACAATCTCGGCGGGCTGAATGGTAAATCCGGCTATATTGATGGCACGCTGTGCCCCGTTTATTTCAATTCCGAAAAAATTGGAGAACATCAGCAGACCCAAAGAAGCAAGTGCCAGAAACCATGCGAAACGGCTGTAATAGCCGTAGTGAGTGTTTTGAAGCATCAACACTATGCCAAGTCCAAGGAAAAGGAAGACACCATGCCTTATCAGAGGCATGTATACGTTTGCTCCCGATACTTCAGCGCTTGAAGCTGAAAACAGTTCGATCACCGAAACCATCAGGAGCATTATGTAGATTCCCCATATATATGGATCCGCCTTTTGTCTTACTATAGCCTGAGCCTTTTTGACACGTCTTGCCGCAGGTTGCTCTATTGCAACCCCGTCTATGGTCTCTTTTATTGTTATCCCCTGAGAGATAGGTTCGTTTGTTGCCATTATTTATGTAAGCGTGAATGTTGTTTGTCCAGTCTGTTATTTGTTGGCGTTCATAGCCTTTACAGCGGCTTTAAACTGCTCTCCTCTGTCTTCATAGCTTTTGAATAGGTCAAAACTTGCACAGCAAGGGGAAAGAAGCACAGTGTCGCCCTCCGAGGCAAATCTGCGGCATGCCTCAAGAGCGTCTTGCAAAGAATTTGTGTCGGCTATTTCAGCAACTTTCCCGGAGAAGAACTCCATGAGTTTCTCGTTATGCACACCCATGCAGACAATTGCTTTTACTTTCTTTGCTACAAGTTCTTCTATTTCAGTGTAGTCGTTCCCTTTGTCTTTCCCTCCGAGGATGAGCACGGTCGGGGTGGTCATGCTTTCAAGAGCATACCAGGTAGAATTGACATTGGTAGCCTTGGAATCATTCACGTATCTCACCCCGTCGACAGTTGCCACATATTCGAGGCGGTGTTCCACTGCTTCGAAGTCTTCAAGAGCCTCACGTATATTCTCTTTGCGAATGTTTAGCACGGATGCCGAGATCCCGGCAGCCATTGAATTGTAAAGGTTATGAAGCCCGGGTAAAGAGAGTCTGTCGCGAGGTATTTCCCACACGTCTCCCGGAGTAGCGAAATGAACAATGCCGTCTTTTACGTATGCTGCGCTGTTTTCCTCTTTGTCGACACCGAAAGGGAGTTGCAATGCCTCGCTCTGTACCTGTGCTATCTGCCTGCGGATTACGGGATCATCCTGCCAATAGACAAAATAGTCGTCTTTTGTCTGATTCTGTAGAATCCTGAACTTCGCAGCTACATAGTTTTCCATCTTATGGTCATAACGATCCATGTGGTCTGGCGTGATATTCATAATCACCGCTATGTTTGCCTTGAACTTATACATGTTTTCCAACTGGAAACTGGAAAGTTCGATGACATAAATATCATGCGGATCAATGGCGACCTGAAGGGCGAGACTTTTCCCGACGTTGCCGGCAAGCCCGGCATCCAGTCCGGCCTTGCAAAGAATATGATAGGTCAGGAGGGTAGTGGTGGTCTTGCCATTAGAGCCTGTGATACATACCATTTTTGCATCGGTGAATCCCGCTGCAAATTCAATCTCCGAGAGCACAGGAATCCCTTTTGCAACGATTTTTTCCACCATAGGGGCGTAGGGAGGAATGCCCGGGCTTTTGACAACCACGTTGGCATTTAAAATCTTTTCCTCGGTGTGGCTTCCTTCCTCATAAGGTATATCATATTTCTCAAGGAGCTCTTTGTATTTTGCCGGTATCGTGCCCATATCGGAAAGAAACACGTCCATTCCCTTAACTTTGCCAAGCACAGCGGCACCGGCGCCGCTTTCACCCCCTCCGAGCACCACAAGGCGTCCGTCGGTGTCTATATTATGTTTATTAACACTCACGATGTTTAAAATTAATACGGTAGATTATATATTGACGGATAGTTGTCTTCCCCTGTTCTTATCGGATTTTCAGGGTCACGAAAGTCAGAGTAGCGAGAAGAATTCCTACAATCCAGAATCTGGTTACTATTTTTGATTCGGGGACAGGTATTTTCGGAAAGTTTACAAGACACTTCACCGATGTGTCGCCTGCCTTTTGGAAATGATGATGGAGGGGTGTCATTTTGAATATACGACGCCCTTCACCATATTTTTTCTTTGTATATTTGAAATATCCCACTTGCAATATCACAGAAAGGTCTTCGATGAAGAAAATCAGACATAGCAAAGGAATAAGCAATTCTTTCCTGATAAGAATGGCAAACACGGCGAGAATACCTCCGATTGTGAGGCTGCCTGTGTCTCCCATGAATACTTGTGCAGGGAATGCATTATACCAAAGGAATCCGACGAGGGCCCCGATAAATGCCGCTGCATATACCACAAGTTCCTCGCTTCCCGGTATATACATTATGTTGAGGTAGCCGGAATAAATGACATTGCCTCCGAGATAAGCCATAATGGCGAGTGCCACGCCTATGATTGCCGACGTGCCGGCACAAAGCCCGTCAAGACCATCCGTGAGGTTGGCTCCGTTGCTCACGGCTGTCACTACAATTATGACGACAAAGACGAAAACAAGCCATCCTAATGTGTTTGCGATATTTTTATCTTGAATCCAACTTGTCAGCCATTCATAGTTAAAGTTGTTGTTCTTGACAAACGGGATGGTGGTCTGGGGAGTCTTCTCCGGTTTTGAATATGTAATGCCGTCATCAGAGTCTCTGTCTGCCACAAATATTGTAGAAGATCCGTCTGATCCGTTAAAAATCACAACATTTTCCGCTGTAGGCCGTGAACCCTCGCTGTAGTTCTGGCTCATGACTATGGAAGGGGAGAGCCACATGGTGATACCCACAAGGAGCCCGAGACCTACCTGTCCGATAACCTTGTATTTCCCTTGAAGCCCGTCTTTGTTATGGTATTTCAATTTGCGGTAGTCGTCCAGAAAGCCAATTGACCCCATCCAGACAGTGGCTACAAGCATCAGGATCATATAGATGTTGGAAAGATTTCCCAACAAAATACAAGGCACCAATATGGATAATATTATTATCACACCTCCCATGGTGGGGGTGCCGGTCTTTTTCATCTGTCCCTCAAGCCCTAAATTACGGATCACTTCCCCGACCTGCATTTTTTGCAGACGGCGAATTATGTATTTCCCACATATCAGGGCAAGGACCAATGCAAGGGCAAATGAAATTCCGGCGCGGAATGTGATATAATCCATCAGACGTGCGCCCGGTATGTCGATGTCTTGGAGGAGCTGAAACAGCGCGTATATCATCTTTCTTCAGTGCTGATTAAATTCGTTCTTCTAATGCAGATTTAACTTCCTCCCGGTCATCGAAATGATGACGAATTCCATTCACTTCCTGATAAGTCTCATGACCTTTTCCCGCCACAAGCACAACGGTGCCCGGTTTTGCGCGTTTCACAGCCTGTCGGATCGCCTCCCGTCGGTCTGTGATGCATTCCGTGCGCTCAAGCTCGTCGCGATTGAGCCCGGCTCGCATATCCGCGATTATATCTTCCGGCACTTCGTTGCGTGGGTTGTCGCTTGTGAGATAAAGGAAATCGCTCCGGCATGCGGCTTCCTGTGCCATCATGGGGCGTTTGCCATGGTCGCGGTTTCCTCCGGCGCCCACAACGGTGATAATCTCTCCGTCCGCGCCAACTATCTCGCGTATTGTGTCGAGCACATTGATAAGTGCGTCAGGAGTGTGGGCATAATCCACTATCGCTGCCACTCCGTCTTTGGAGATAAATGGCTGGAAGCGTCCTGCCACGGGTACGAGACGGCTCATGTTGACCAGCACCTCCTCAGGATCGAATCCGGTAAGGATCGATGCGCCATATACGTCAGTCAGGTTATAGGCATTGAATCTGCCTGTGAACTGGACTTCCACTTCACGCCCGTTGAGAAGCATCAATGTTCCGTCAAGACGAGTTTCAAGCACTTTGCCCCGGAAATCGGCATCAGACCGCAGTGAATATGTATAGACTTTAGCTTTAGTGTTCTGCACCATATACATCCCGCATTTGTCGTCAGCGTTGACAAGTGCGAAGGCATCAGATGGAAGCATGTCGAAAAAAGCCTTTTTTGCGTTCATATAATTCTCAACAGTGCCGTGATAATCAAGGTGATCACGTGTGAGATTAGTGAAAATACCGCCGGTAAATCGGAGCCCGGCGACTCGTTTTTGTGCCGTGGAATGGGAAGACACCTCCATGAATGCATATTCACACCCTTCGTCCACCATTTCTGCCAGCAGTTCGTTGAGTGTGAGGGGATCCGGAGTGGTGTGGGTGGTGGGCACCGCACGGTCTGCCACATAATTGCATACGGTAGACAAAAGTCCTGCCTTAAACCCTTCGAGTTTTGCCATCTCATAGAGTAGGGTGGCGGTGGTGGTTTTCCCGTTTGTTCCGGTCACACCTACGAGCTTTAGTTTCGAAGAGGGGTGTCCATACCATGCAGAAGCAAGTTTGCCGAGAGCTTCGGCGGAATCGGCGACGTGGATGTATGTAATCCCTTTTTCGAATGTTGCGGGCATGTCTTCGCATACAATTGCACCCACGTGGACACTCGCCACAACCGGAATATACTTATGTCCGTCGTTTGTCACACCTTTTACGGCAACAAACATGCCGTCTTTTTCCACTTTTCTCGAATCGCTTTCGAGAGCGGTTATATTTTTGTCAGTCTCGCCTATAACCTCAATGACATCGATGTCTTTGAGAAGGGTTGATAATTTTGAAGTCATATATTATAGAGGTTTATGTTTCTGATTTTGTTTTAGATACGCAGATCGAGCACTATTTTGCCGCCGGGCGCGATCGGACTTCCCTTGGGAATGGATTGAGAGACAACCCTGCCCGAACCACGTATTATGACATTCAGCCCCCTTTGTTCAAGCAACATTACAGCCGTCGGCGCATCATATCCGATAACGTTAGGAACTGTGTTATAATTGTGACCCTCGGCGTTAGCTTTCACTTTTCTCGACTTATTTATGCCAAGTGCCGCAGTCAGATCTGTAGAAGAATACTTTTCTGATGCAGTAAAGACAGGGGTGATGGATGATTTTTCTCCTGAGAATGTCGATGTGTTGTTGAGCATTCCACGGGCAAACATCTTAACTGCCATATTTTTAACAACCTGACCCGAGGTTCGGTTTGCACTCGTTCCCGAAGGACCCAACACGAGAGCCATGCAGGAATATTTGGGATTCTCATAAGGGAAGAATCCTGCGAAAGCATACCTGCGTTTCGATTGGTTGTAAGATCCTTTTTCAACGGGGTATGCGGTCCCTGTTTTCCCTACCACTTCCACGCGGTCGTCGCGGACCATACGGGCAGTGCCGTGTTCTCCCCAAACCACCTCTCTGAGACATGTCTTGACTTTGTTTGCAGTTTCTTGCGAACATATTCTGTCTCTTATATAGTCGATAGGGAGTATGGAATCCCTCCCATCTTCATTGATTAGAGAGCGGACAAGGTGGGGGCGCACATATCTCCCACCATTGGCTATCGCATTATATACAGAAAGAGTGTAAAGAGGGGGGATTTCAGTGTTGTAGCCGTATGCCTGACGCGCAAGGTCGAGATGGCGGGCAGTCATGGTGATATTGTTTCCGCGGGAATCCTTGGGAAGAAGTTTTCTGATTCTCGGGATACATTCACCTGCGATTCCGCTATGCATCTGTTCAAAAAAACCTATTGAGCTCAACCGTTCATAAAACAAAGAGGGATCGTTGGCATAGCCACGGAAAATAACTCTGGCGATGCCTGTGTTTGACGACATCTCGATGACTTGCTTCATGCTTTTCACTCCTGGCGCGTGGGGGTCGCTTGTACGTTGAAACGGACTACAATCGATCATGTCAGTCACATTTTTCACGAGTCCGTCTTCAAATGCGATCATAAGGGATATAGGCTTCATGACCGAACCCGGCTCAAACGGGAGCACCGCGCGGTTCAGTGCCTCGCCATATGTCCCGTTGTCAAGCAGCTCAATATTGGAAATCGCCTTTATCTCGCCGGTCTCCACTTCCATGAGAATAGCCGTGCCCCATTCGGCGTTAGCTCCCTGGCATATATTGAGAAGCTCTTCTTCAAGCATGTCCTGGAGGTCGATATCGATAGTGGTGTGTATGTCGAAACCTCTGACGGCAGGTTTATCCACCCAGTTCCCGATACTTGAGGTCAAAGCCACTTTTTTAGCCCTTCCGGGTTTCCCGTATAGCAATGAATCAAGGTCTTTCTCAAGTCCTGAATAGCCGTGAAACTCGCCGGTCTCAAAATTTTCGTTGACTCTGCCGATGCTTCGGTATGCCATTTTCCCATAAGGATAGATGCGTACGTTTTTCTCTTCCTTATATACCGGTATGCGGAATCCTTTCCCTTTGAAGTCTTTGAGAAAGGGGAAGTTGCGGATTCTTTCGAAATCCTCAAGTGTCTTTTTCTGGGCTATTCGCAGGGCTCTTGTTCTTTTGTTGAAATCCTTTTCAAGTTCTTTTTTAAGACGCGTGTGCCAAGAATATTTCTTAAAGGTGTCGGGGTGTTGTGTGAGATTTCTTACGCGGGGATAGTGGTAGTCGAGCGAGTCCGCAAGGCTGTCCACCTTCGACCACATGATGTCTTTTGCCTCTTTGGGGACTTTATTGTGACGCAAGTCGAGTTTTATGTCGTAGACTTTAAGATTGCAGGCGAGTATGTTGCCGTTTGAGGCAAGGATATTGCCTCTTTCAGGTGGGATCACGCTCGTCTTTGAGAGCTCTTTGCGTGCGCGCTCGTTCCATTGTGGGGCTTCAATCACAGTGGTGTCAAAGAGTTTTACAACCACAGCGATCGAGAAAAGCAAAAAGGCAAGCGTGATCAGACCGTATCTGAACAAGATATGGTTTTTGTTGGTCTGTCCTTTTCTTTTTTTAGTTTTAGCAGTCATTTTTAGCGTTGTTGTTTTTCAGTTCTTGTCAAGTTCAAGTTCATATGGTGGAAATTCCTGGAATTCGAGCCCCAGCCCTTTTTCTTCCACCATTCTTTTCATCTCGGTTTCGCGGATCAGAGACATGTAGGCGGCTTTTTCCTGAAGTTTGGAACTTTCTGCACGTTGAAGTTCCACTGTTAAGCGTTTGATCTCCTCCATTTTTGTTTTTGTCTTGTAGCGGAGCCCCATAAGGGAAAGTATAGCTACGACAAAAACCATCAGCAGCCATGCGTTTCGTTTGAAAAACTCTACGGATAATGACCTTCCGTAGCGCACGTCTGCTACCCAGGTAGGTGCCGGTCTCTTTGTGTTATTGTTTTGTTTATTATCAGTCTGTGTGTCTAATTCAGCCATTTTAGGGAGAGCTTGAGAGAGAAATGGTTATGTTGCTTTTGTCTGTTATTCAGTCAATCTCTGTCATTGCCTATATATTCGGCTACACGGAGTTTGGCGCTTCTTGATCGTGGATTTTCTTCAATCTCTTTTTCTGAGGGTTCTACCGGCTTTTTGGTTACCGGTTTGAATGGCGTGTTGATACGTCCGAAAAAGTCTTTGTCTTCCATCCCTTCGATATTGCCGGTCTTCATGAAATTTTTGACCATGCGGTCTTCAATAGAATGATATGTCAGGACAGCGAGTCTTCCACCTTCCCTCAACACTTTTGTTGAAGCTTGCAGAAATCTGCGGAGATCTCCCATTTCATCGTTTGTCTCTATCCGGAGGGCTTGAAACACCTGGGCAAGTTCTTTTTTCTCCTGACGAGGATCAATAGCCTTACGGACTGCATCGGCAAGTTGGAAGGTAGAGGTTATGGGAGCTTCTTCTCGTGCTTTGAGAATGGCTTTTGCAACATTGCCGGGACGCTTGAGGTCGGTGTACGCATTCAGCATCTTTTTGAGTTGCTGTTCGTCTGATCCTGCAATTATATCTGCTGCGGTCTTTGAAGCCTTGCGGTTCATTCTCATGTCGAGTGGGGCATCGGTGCGGAATGAGAAGCCTCTGTCAGCAGCATCGAAATGGTGGAAACTGACTCCGAGGTCGGCTAAAATGCCGTCGACTTTGTCGGCTTCATAAAATCTTATGAAGTTTTCGATAAATCTGAAGTTGGAATGTACAAATGTAAAGCGGGGATCGTCGATGCGGTTCTGATAAGCATCCATATCCCGGTCGAAAGAAAAGAGACGCCCTTTCTCTCCTAACTTGCTCAGGATTGCACGTGAGTGACCGCCGCCGCCGAAGGTGACGTCTACGTAGGTGCCGTCCGGTTTGATATCGAGAAGGTTGATGGTCTCGTCAAGCAATGCAGGAATATGATAAGAGGTGTCAGACATTTCAAAAATCCACGATTTTATTTCAAATTGTAAAGTTAGTTAAAAATATAAATAATTTACAAATATAAATCCTTAAAAAAATTCTGTGCACGCCAAAACTTATCTACAGGGCGTAGGGAAAGGCTTCCGGTTCAGACTTTAGAGCACGTCGAACATTTGTTGTGAAATTGAACGACGCGCTCTAAAGTCAGAAGAAATGATTTCATGGTTGTATATATATTAATACGTGATAATGGTTGGATATCAATGTATTAACCAACGGTCGATATTGCGGGTTGCGGAAGAGAAGGAGATGCCGATTTTAAATAGCTTGCGGTCATCGCAAGTGAAAGGGATCAGATAGTCTTTTGAATCTATCTGTGAGATCGCCTCTTCCGGAGTGCCGTTCAGTTTGAGTTCCATCAGATAAATGAAACTGTCCGTGCGCAGCAAGAGATCGATCCTGCCTGATGCCGTGCGGTATTCCGCATCAACAGCAAATCCCAATAATTTAAAGATAATATAAAGATTGTTTTCGAAATATATCTCCGGTTTACATCTTGACAATTCATAAGGAATGTCGGAAAGAAATGCCTTAAGTCTTGATAGAAATTCTTCCGGTTTCCCGTCTTCGATCTCGTCAAGCAGTTTGTCGATTGTTTTGGTTTCGGAAGTGCCTTGGCGGTTCATGTATACGGGAAGAAGGTGCTGAAACAAACCCTCTTCCACCTCCAAATTAGGTATGCGAAGGGTATATGTGCGTCGACGAGGGTTATAATCGGAAATGGTGAGATATCCTGTCTGAAAAAGCATCGGTATTGGATTCGCCATATAAGACTCGGAGGCGGCCATGTCAATTGCCGATGTTTTTTCATTATTTAGATCAGGAAGGAAGAAATCGCCGTTTCTCAAGGCTTTGATCAAAAATGTAGGGGTGCCTGTGGCAAACCAGAAGCTGTTTATCTCTTTCAGTTCAAAGGCTGAGAATAGACTGTAGGGATTATAAATGTCGGGACATGAAGGGGTGAAATGGTAGCCGTCATATTGTTTTTTTAACAGTGCCACCACTTCTTCAAATTTTATCCTTTTTGACTCTACTATACTTTTGATCCCACTCTGGCAATGCAATAACATTTCTTCCTCTGTAATGCCACATATTGCAGCGTATTTTTCAGAGAGTGAAATGTCGGTAAGATTGTTAAGGTCGCTGAATATACTCAGTCTTGAGAACCTGCTGACCCCTGTCAGGAAAGCGAATTGTATGTATTCGTCGGCAGCCTTCAAGGTGCCGTATAATGGCTTTAAGATATCCCTGAGCTGTTTGTTCAGGGAATTATTATGTAGGGAAGAAACAATAGGCTTATCATATTCGTCAACCAGGACAACAGCTTTTCTTCCTGTTTGCTGAACTGATTTTTGTATGCATCTGTAGAATCTCTGAGGATAATCAAAAGAGTTATTGGTTATTTCATACTTCTCTTCCCATTCAGACAAATGAGATTCCAATATGGATTTCAATCCCTCGGTAGACGATGTGGAGGCATTGACAAGATTTAATCTGAAGACAGGATGTGACTCCCAACCGTAGTCATGACGAGATATGTCGAGACCATTAAAAAGGGCGCGTCTCCCCTCAAAGAAGGCTTGGATCGTAGATATCATAAGGCTTTTCCCGAATCTGCGCGGCCTGCTAAGGAAGTAATATTTGCTACCTGAAATCATTTCATGAATGAATCGGGTCTTATCGATATAGACATACCCTCCTTCAATAATATCGGAGAATGTCTCTATGCCTACGGGAAATCTTTGAGCCTTCATAAATTTGTTCTTAGGGATTATAATGCAAAGATAGCAATAAAATTTGCTTTTACAAATTGGGATGGATGATCGCAATTCAAGATATGGTCGGTCTTGTTCAGAAACGCTATTGCAGGATTGACTGCACTTAAAATAATAGAAAAATGATTACAAAAATGAAATTTATGAGATTTGAGATTTTTAAAATCGTGATTGATTGGTGGCATTCTGACGAAAATCGTAATCTCATGGCGGTTAAATTTAGACATTTTGGGTGTAATTTACTGAAAATTAGTTATTAGTAAAAGTTGTTGACAATCGGATTTTTTTGTTCTGAAAAATTAAATTTTGATGATTCTTATGATTCCTGTTAATTTTGATGCCGAAAGATAGCTGACGGTTAAGAAATTTTATATGGCAGGAGTGGGATGTCAGTTTTTTTTGTATTTTTGCACTAAAGTTGTTTCGATTTTTTTTAATGTAAAATCCGATATGAAAATCAATCTCCGTAAAAAGGAGGAAACAACTTTACTTGGCAAGGCACATGAAATTTCGTATGCCTATAATTTTTTTGATATGATAGAATTTGAGACAAAGAATGTGGAGATGCCGGCGCTTGACTTTGCAAAGGTAGAGGAATGGCTCGGTGAAGTGGCGGCTGCACATGAGCGCCGAATAGGCAATCTGAATTATCTCTTTTGTGATGACGAAGAAATTTTGCGTGTGAACCGGGAGTTCCTTCATCACGATTATTATACCGACATCATCACGTTTGATTATTCTCACCGGGATAGGGTAGGGGGCGACCTCTTTATTTCTCTCGACACGGTAAAAAGCAATGCCGATGGACTCGGGGTCGCGTATGAGTCAGAATTGTTGAGAGTGATTGTCCATGGGCTTCTACATCTTTGCGGAATTGACGATAAAGGACCGGGTGAACGGGAAATCATGGAATCGCATGAAGATGCCGCGCTCAAACTCTGGACTTCGGTTAAATAATACTTCTAAAGATGAAATTCAATTATGATGTAATAGTTGTTGGTGCCGGTCATGCAGGTTGTGAAGCCGCTGTGGCGTCAGCACGTATAGGGGCATCGACGTTGCTTATCACTTCCGATTTGAACAGAGTTGCCCAAATGTCGTGCAATCCTGCTGTCGGAGGGATTGCAAAAGGACAGATTGTCAGGGAAATAGATGCATTGGGCGGACAGATGGGTATAGTGGCTGACCGCACGGCAATTCAATTCCGTATGCTTAACCGATCTAAAGGACCGGCTGTATGGTCTCCTCGTGTACAGTCTGACCGTGAGCAATTTATAAAAGAATGGCGTCACATCCTTGAAACGACCCCCAATCTTGAACTTTTTCAAGATATGGTCGACGGACTGATCTTTGATGAAAGCGGAGAAAAAATCAAAATATCCGGTGTGAAGACATCGCTCGGTTTCACTTTTAAAGCCAAGAAAGTGGTGCTTACAAACGGAACATTCCTGAATGGATTGATGCATTTCGGTGCTACAAAAATAGCCGGCGGACGCATCGCAGAACCGGCATCTACAGGACTTTCCGAACAGCTTATGGAATTGGGATTTTCTGTTTTGAGGATGAAAACAGGTACTCCAGCCCGTATTGACGGACGTTCTATCGACTTTTCTCTTGCCGAACGGCAAGACGGCGACGATATAGTAAACGCCGTGGAATCGGAAGATGAAAAAAGAGAAGTCAAAGTGGAACTTGTGGAAAGGGATTTCCACAAATTCTCATTTCTTCCCGAAGTGCAACGTAGGCTTTCTCCAAGAAGTTGTTTCATTGTGCACACAAATTCTGAGGCCCATAAAATCCTTCATGACAATCTCGATTCCTCGCCTCTTTACAACGGACAGATACAAAGTATCGGTCCGAGATATTGCCCGAGTATCGAGACTAAGATTGTGACATTCTCGGATAAGGAGAGTCATCAGCTTTTCCTTGAGCCCGAGGGTGAAAACACAAATGAATATTATATAAACGGCTTTTCAAGTTCATTACCGTGGCAGGTGCAGTTGGAAGCATTGCAGAAAGTCCCTGCACTGCGGGATGTGCATTTCTATCGTCCTGGCTACGCTATAGAATACGATTATTTCGACCCTACGCAACTTACCCACGACCTTCAGACAAAACTTGTGGATGGACTATATTTCGCCGGCCAGATTAACGGCACAACCGGATATGAAGAGGCTGCTGCACAAGGGTTGATCGCCGGAGTCAATGCTGCAAGAGGTGTTAAAGGAAGTGCGCCTCTTGTGTTGGGAAGGGATGAGGCGTATATAGGGGTCCTTATCGATGATCTTGTGACAAAGGGTGTGGATGAACCATACCGGATGTTTACCTCACGTGCGGAATACCGTATACTGCTTCGCCAGGATGATGCCGACATGCGATTGACTCCAATAGGGTATGAGATAGGTCTGGCGGATAAGAAACGCCATGAGGCTATGGTGTCTAAACGTGAAGAGAGGGATGCGTTGATCGAGTGGTGTTCCAATTTTACTGTCAAAATGGGAGACAAGATAAATGATGCTCTCAAGCAACTTGGCACATCTCCTTTGACAGCATCTATAAGACTCGTCGAATTGTTGAAACGCCCTCAACTGAATTTCGCAAATCTCTCGTCAGTGATTTCCAGATTAAGGAAAAGGATTGGGGAGATTGAGGATTCCCGCCGTTCCGAGATCGTGGAGGCTGCTGAGATCCTGATCAAATATGGGGGCTATATTGCAAGGGAGAAAGATATGGCGGAAAAAGCGAAACGGCTCGAATATGTGAACCTGCCCGCCGATATGGATTTCAATTCTTTGTTGTCGTTGTCTACCGAAGCCCGGCAGAAGTTGACAAAGATCCGTCCCGCCACCATTGGACAGGCATCCAGAATCCCCGGTGTGTCACCCGCTGACATCAATATTTTGCTTGTGCTTCTTCATAGATGAGGAAATATTAGATTATGGAATGCAAAAGGGGAATGGAGTCACAATCTTATTTGATAAAATCCGTTTCTTAAATGCGGACTATAAATAAGATAGAATAAAATTGTTCCACGTGGAACATTGAAATGAGTAATCTAACACTGACAAATATGGAACTTGAAAATTTAAGAGACCTGATTCGCGATGTGCCTGATTTCCCTTCGAAGGGAATCATCTTCCGTGATCTTACCACCATGTTGAAAAATGGCGAGGCTCTCAGGGTGATGAGTAAGGCGCTTGCAGACCTTTATAAGGATAAAGGAGTGACCAAAGTTGTAGGTATAGAATCGCGCGGTTTCATCGGGGGGAGTATCCTTGCGTATGAACTTGGAAGCGGAT
The DNA here is from genome assembly GCA_947073495.1 of uncultured Porphyromonadaceae bacterium. Taxonomy (GTDB): domain Bacteria; phylum Bacteroidota; class Bacteroidia; order Bacteroidales; family Muribaculaceae; genus Lepagella. The sequence continues at coordinate 7,598 of CAMTMX010000023.1, read as the reverse complement.
TTGTGCCTGCGCGTAAGCCGGGAAAGCTGCCTTCCGTGACAATTAAAAAAGCATATGCAAAAGAGTATGGCGTCGATACGATCGAGCTTCATAGTGACGCAATCACTCCGGATGATGTGGTGGTGCTCCATGACGACCTGCTTGCCACGGGCGGGACAATGGAGGCTTGCTATGAGCTTGTGAAGAGTATGAACCCAAAGAAAATTTACATAAATTTTATCGTTGAACTCACGGCGCTCAATGGTAGGGAAAATCTTCCAAAAGATTGTGAGGTGACTTCTCTGTTGAAATATTGATAATAAATATCCCGATTTTATCGGGATATTTTTAGATGGATTAAATTCGGTTTTGCCGATTAGGAAGTGTGCCGTCAGGCAAAAATATGACGATTCGACAAGGTGCTCCTGCAACCCGCAGGCGCACCTTTGAGTTATATAAATATGGATAGATTTGAAGATATAAAAGCAGACAACGGTCCTGTTTCCGGGTGCGATCCTGTTCCGCAGATTTTAAAGAGTGGGGATTCCGCATCTCTCCCCATGCTCCATATGCCGAAGCCCGGGGAACCCATGATTGTGGCACGCCCTGAAGAGGTGAGGGCGGCTATTGATGAACTGTTGGCAGATGCCGGCAGAAATATCGATGAAACCGGTAAATTTGAAATAGAAATTAAACCCGACAGGACGAAAGAAGATCTGTTTAATAATCGCCCGGGAGCCCATCTGAGAGAGAAGATTCTTAATTTGCCTGAGGCTCCCGGTGTCTACATGTATATCGATAAACATGGGAAGGTGATTTATGTGGGGAAGGCGAAGCGGTTGAAAAGACGAGTCTCTTCTTATTTCAACCGTCGGCATGATTCGATAAAAACGAACCTTCTCGTGAGGAATATTGTGGATATGCGTTTTATTGTGGTAGGCTCCGAAGAAGATGCCCTGCATCTTGAAAACGCCATGATCAAGGCATATAAACCGCATTATAATGTCTTGCTCAAAGATGACAAATCCTATCCCTGGATTGTAGTCACGAAAGAACTTTATCCGAGGGTATTCATGACAAGGGAGAAGGGGATGCATGGCAAATATTACGGTCCGTACAGCAATGTCCAGACTGCAAAAGTGATTCTGCAACTTATCAGGGATGTCTATCCTTTGCGCAGCTGTCGACATTTATTGGATGAAAAGGGGATCGCCAGAAATAAATTCAGGCTTTGTCTCGACTATCATATCAATAAATGCAACGGCGCATGCAGAGGATTGATCAGCCCCGATGAATACGGAAAATATGTGGCGCAAGTGCGCCAGATCCTAAACGGGGAGACAGTCATCCTGGAGAACTACTTGAAAGCAGAGATGGCTCGTCTTAGCGGTGAATGGAAATTTGAGGAGGCGCAGGCGGTGAAGGATAAATACGAGACTGTCAAAAAATATAATGCCAAATCTGTTATAGCGGTCACGGAAGAGGAAGATGCAGACATGTTCGCCTACGATGAAAGCGGGGATTCTGCCTACGTAAACTTCATGCATCTGCATCACGGAGCCGTCGTGCAGAGCCTCAATATGGAATTCCGGAGAAAACTTGCGGAGACACCGGCAGAAATACTTTCAATGGCGATCGGTGAAATCTCACGTCGTTTCGAGAGGGTGTTCAAGACGGTTATCGTGCCGTTTGAACCGGATGTGGAATTTGAAAATGTCGAATTCATCGTGCCTAAGAGGGGAGACAAGAAAAAAATATTGGATGTCGGGATGAAGAATGTGCGCCAATATATGAACGACAAAGAGAAGATGGCGGAAAAACTCGATCCTGAAAAGGGGGTCGAAAAACTGATGGAACAGATGAAAAGTGATTTCCGTCTTAATGTGCAGCCCCGGCATATCGAATGTTTCGACAACTCCAATATCCAGGGGACGAATCCTGTGGCGAGTTGCGTGGTGTTCCGCAACGGAAAACCCTCGAAAAAGGATTACCGCCATTTTATTATAAAAACAGTGGAAGGACCTGATGATTTCGCATCAATGAAAGAGGTGCTTCATCGTCGTTATTCAAGAATGATGGCGGAGGGGGAACCGCTGCCGCAACTTGTGGTGGTGGATGGCGGAAAAGGTCAGTTGAGCGCGGCGGTCGAGGCATTTGACGAGATGGGTATAAGGGGAGAGGTGGCATTGGTTGGAATCGCAAAAAGGCTTGAGGAAATTTATTTCCCCGGCGACCAGTTGCCGCTCTATATTGATAAAAAAAGCAGGAGCCTGCAAGTGATCCAGGCTCTGCGTGACGAGGCGCACCGATTCGGGATCACCCATCATCGCTTGCGCCGCTCGAAGGGGCAGGTGGTCAGTGAGCTCGACGGCATAAAGGGGATTGGGGATGTTACGGCAAAAATGCTTATGAAGACATTCAAGAGCGTAAGGCGGATAAAGGAAGCGTCGTTTGAAGATCTGGCGGAATGTGTGGGCAACAGTAAGGCAAATATAGTTTACTCTCACTTCCATCCCCAAGAATAAGCAAATGGCAAATATTATTTATTATTCCACTTTTTGCCCTTTTCTTTAATTATTATTTCTCTTGAATATAGACGAAATGCAAGATGTAGCGTTATATTGATAAGGGACATGGAGTGATATTCCAGAGAGACAACACATCAAGTAAAACGAAAAAGTACAATCCGTATATGAAGACAAAGGATACAGAGGGGAGAAAAGCACCCCGCATAAAGAAAAAGGAGCTTCAGGAAAAGATCCTGTCGTTTCTGGAAAAGGAGAAAAAGCAGGCGTTCAACTATAAGCAGGTTGCATTTGCCGTGGGAGCCACACATCCTGCCAACCGCAACGATGTGATAAATATTCTTGATGAGCTCGCGGCTGCAGATGTCATCCTTGAGGTGGACCTCGGAAGGTATAAGGCAAACAGTAACCGGGGCACTGAAAACACCGGTGTATTCGTTCGTCGCAGCAACGGTAAGAACGGAGTTATGATCGACGACGAGGTCATTCTCGTTGCCGAACGTAACTCCATGCACGCCCTTAATGGAGACAAAGTCCGTGTCGAGATTTCAGCCAACCGCAAAGGGCAGGAGCCGGAGGCAAAAGTGATCGAGATCATCGAGCCGAAAGATCAGGTGTTCATCGGAACCCTCAATGTGGAGAAGAATTATGCGGCTCTTGTTACAGATTCAAAATTCCTTGCCGCCGACATTATCATCCCCCGTTCGAAACTGAAGGGCGGAAAAACCGGAGACAAGGCGATAGCAAGGATCACACAGTGGCGCGACGAAGAGATGAATCCCCGTGGTGAGGTGGTCGATATTCTCGGAAGAAAAGGGGAGAACACCGCCGAGATGCATGCCATACTTGCTGAATTCGGGTTGCCCTATAAATATCCGGAGAATGTGGAGAAGGCTGCCGATAAAATAGATGCGGGGATCACGCCTGAAGAGGTTGCCAAGCGTGAGGATTTCCGGGGAGTGGTGACTTTCACGATCGACCCCAGGGATGCGAAAGACTTCGACGACGCGCTTTCAATCCGGCAGCTCGCCAACGGCAACTGGGAGGTGGGCGTGCACATTGCCGATGTCACGCATTATGTCACCCCCAATTCCATTATTGACCGCGAGGCGCAGCAGCGTGCCACAAGTGTATATCTTGTTGACCGCACCATACCGATGCTTCCGGAACATCTGTCAAACGGAATCTGTTCGCTTCGTCCCGATGAGGAGAAACTCACTTTCTCGGCGATATTCGAGCTCGATGCAAAAGCGAATGTCCTGAACTATCGTATCGGCAGAACCGTGATAAAATCCAATCGCCGGTTCACGTATGAAGAGGCACAGCAAATAATAGAAACCGGAGAAGGCGATTTTGCAAAAGAGGTGCTGACCCTCGATAAACTCGCAAAAGAATTGCGTCGTCGCCGTTACGATAACGGTGCTCTCGAATTTGACCGTGCCGAGGTGCGTTTTGAGATCGATAAGGATGGAAAGCCGGTAAGCGTGTATTTCAAAGAATCGAAAGACGCCAACAAGTTGATCGAGGAATTCATGCTTCTCGCAAACCTCACGGTGGCGGAGAGCATAGGGAAGGTGCCGAAGGGGAAGAAGGCGAAATCTTTCGTTTATCGGGTACACGATAATCCGGATCCGGAGAAGATCACCAACTTCTCACTGATAGCACAGCGGTTCGGATTTAAAGTCAAGACCGAGGGCACGGCGAAGGAAGTGAACAAGAGTCTTAACAGGATGCTTAAAGACGTGAAGGGGCGAGGTGAGGAAAATATGCTTGCCATGCTCGCCATCCGCAGTATGGCGAAGGCTACATATACCACCGACAATGTGGGGCATTACGGACTTGCTCTCGACTATTATACCCATTTCACGTCGCCGATACGCCGCTATCCTGATATGATGGTGCACCGTCTGATTGCCAAATATGCCGACGGGGCGAGAAGTACAGACAAACTGAAACTCGAAGATCAGTGCCGCCATTCATCAGACATGGAACAACTCGCGGCAAATGCCGAGCGAGCCTCCATCCGCTACAAGCAGGTGGAGTTTATGCAGGAACGGCTCGGGGAGATCTATTCCGGTGTTATTTCCGGAGTGACGGAGTGGGGACTCTATGTGGAACTTGACGAGAATAAGTGTGAAGGTCTTGTGCCGGTACGTGACCTTGCCGATGACTACTATGATTTCGATGAGAAAAACTATTGCCTTATCGGAAGGAAATATCACAATAAATACACTCTTGGCGATCAAGTGAAGGTGCAGGTGGCACGTGCTGACCTCGACCGCAAGCAACTCGATTTTGCATTGATCTCTGACGACGGCAACCCCAATAAGCCGATTAAGGAGACGAAGAGCAAAAATCCCCGCCACAATCCGAAGGAGAAGAAAAAGAAAAACCGTACCCGCGGAGGAAACAAGAGGAGGAAACAGGGATAATTCATAATGCACATAATACTTTTTGAGAATACTTAACTAAATAAAATGAATCGAAAGAAAATCGCGACATTGATAGGTGGCGTCGCTCTCCTTGCTGAGGGTGGCGCCGCCTACGCAGCGGGCGACGTGATTGTCGCCACGGATGCCTACACATGGAAAGGTGACACACTCTATCAGGACGAATTCAAGGCATGGGCTGAAAACCCATACGAAATCCGCTCCACTTATAAGGGTCGGCCGGGATACTTTATGCCGATCAGTCAGACATGGGTGAAGAAAAATGATCTTTCGGCTTATCCGAAGATAAGCGGCGGGAATCCCCTAATGGAGGCGGTCTACAATATGGGCCTCGACGAGATGGTCAACGCTGTAGAGCCCGACACGACCATGCGTACAGGTAAGGAATGGGCAGGAGTGTGGACCCGAGACGTCAGCTATTCCATTATCCTCTCTATGGCGTCACTGCAGCCGGAGGCTTCCATGAATTCGCTGCTGAAGAAGATCAACAAAGAGGGACAGATCATACAGGATACCGGTTCCGGGGGTGCGTGGCCTATTTCCACCGACCGTATGATCTGGACAGTCGCCGCATGGGAAATCTATAAGGTGACCGGCGACAAGAAATGGCTTGAGACGGTCTATCCCGTTGTGGAGCGATCCATGGCTAAAGACGCCAAGACTGTAGTGAGCGAAAACGGACTTATAAAAGGGGAGACCTCGTTCATAGATTGGCGTGAGCAGAGTTATCCTAAATGGATGCAGACCGCCGACATTTCGCAGAGCGAGGCTATGGGGACAAACGTGCTTTATGCCTCCGCTCTTAAATGTGCTTCCGAGATGGCTGGTGTGCTCGGCAAGAAGAAAGAGGCTGCAGCTTACGCAAGGCAGTCGGAAGAGCTTTCCGCAGCCATCGACAAGATGTTCTGGATGCCGGATAAAGGTTATTACGGTATGTATACCTACGGCAGGGATAACAAGATTCTCAATCCCCGTGCCGAGACATTGGGAGAGTCTCTTGCCATTCTTTACGACATTGCACCCAGGGACCGACAGAAATCAATTTCGGAAAATAACCCCATTACCAAATACGGACCGGCGATTTTCTATCCGCAGATTTACGATATGCCCAGCTACCACAACAATGCGTTGTGGCCTTTTGTGGCGTCTTATTGGGCGCTCGCGCAGGCTAAGGCAGGCAACGAGCAGGGTGCGCTGGAAGGTATCGGCAGCGTGATACGCCCCGCAGCCTTGTTCGCCACCAACAAGGAGAATTTCAATCTTGACAACGGCGACATATTTACCGAACTCAACTCTTCCAACATGCTGTGGAGCCTTGCCGGAAATATCGCGCTCACCAATCAGATGCTTTTCGGAATCCATTTTGAAAAAGACGGTCTGAGGATCGAGCCGTTTGTGCCGGAAGCATTAGGAGGGGAGCGGACGCTTTCAAACTTTCCGTATCGCGGGGCGCGCCTCAACATAATCGTGAAAGGATATGGCGACCGTGTGCATGGAATAACCGTTAACGGAAAGGGGTATTATCCTGAGAAGGGGAAAGTGATCCCCGCCAAACTTCTCAAGAATGGCGGCGATATTGTGATTGAGATGGACAATCACAATATCGCTCCGATGAAGGTGAATCACGTCAATAATTCCAATGCCCCGCTGACGCCAATGGCATGGCTTTCGACAGACAGCAGTCTTGCCGGCGAAGGTGTGCCTGCGTTAAATCTTCTTGAATGGAACCCTATCGAATATATTGGGGAATATATAGTGCTTCGCGACGGCAAGGAAGTGGGTCGCACACGTCAGACATCGTGGCCTGCCGTAGAGGAAGGGGAATGGCAAGTGATAGGAGTATCCGGCAGAGGTGTGGAAAGTTTCGCATCTGAGCCCCGTAGCAACCGTACACGCGCATTTTGGGAGATGGATAATGAATCAGTGTCACTGAAGTCTCCCGAAGTCTCCTATAAGCCTGAAAAGGGTGTCGAGGGGTATCGTGGCAAAGGATTTGTTGAAACAGACCATACATTATCACCGGTAGTGGCAAAGTTCGAGACAAAATCCGTAAATATGCCCGCCGGGGAATACACAATCTCGTTCCGCTATGCCAATGGCAACGGACCGGTCAACACAGAAAACAAGGCTGCCATCCGTAGTCTTTATGTAGACGGCAAAGATGTGGGCACAGTGGTTATGCCTCAGCGTGGGGTAGGCAACTGGAACGACTGGGGAATGTCAAACTCAGTCCGTGTGACGCTTGAACCTGGTCAACATGAAGTGAAATTGGTGTTCAATCCTGAAGACGAGAATATGAATATCGGCACAAATCATGCCATAATCGACGGGGTGCTGATAGAAAAAGTTTCAAAATAAGAAGTCAAATAAAAATAGAAATCGGCTGATACATAGAGGTGTGTCAGCCGATGCTGTTTTTATGGCTTAAAAAATGCCTTAATTTGTTTGGTCAATTTCGAAATAATGCCTAACTTTGCATCGGGTGAGTCCTACACGACTTGCTCCCCGTAAATCCCCCAGATCTTGACCGAAGCAAGGGTAGCGGGTTGAGCTGTGCGATGTAGATCGCTCGCCCATTTGCCTCTTTAGCTCAGTTGGCCAGAGCACGTGATTTGTAATCTCGGGGTCGTTGGTTCGAATCCGA
>CAMTMX010000022.1 GCA_947073495.1 uncultured Porphyromonadaceae bacterium | reverse complement strand
ATGATTGATTTTGCCACGCTCAAACTGTTGCTTAATCATGTCGAACATTAAAATCTATTTAAATTCAAACACTCTCTTAAATTTTATTTAGAAAATGTTTAATGTTATAAAACTATTATGTCAAAAAGTTAATTTTAAATCCAAATAAATTTTAGTATCAACGATATAGTAGCTGCATTGAACAATGACCTTTGATTTGAGACGATGAATTATTAATCTCCATTATAATAATTCATCTCAAAATTATTAAAGTATGAGAAAATTGTTTTTGATCATGATGGTGCTGATAGCGTGTAGCTGGTCTGCAATTGCCCAGACACGTACGTATCATGGCACAGTAGTTGAGGCAGACAGCAATGAGCCTCTCATTGGAGCGACAATATTGCCAATCGGTGGCGGTCAAGGTGTCGCTACAGACATTGATGGTAAATTTTTGATTAAAGTGCCCTCCAATGTCCATCAGATTCAGGTATCCTATGTAGGTTACACAACTGTGAAAGTTGATTTGTCAGACAACATGACAATCAAGCTAAAATCGTCTGCCACAAGTCTTGACGACGTAGTGGTTGTAGCTTATGGTACTGCATCTAAAGAATCATTGACCGGTTCTGTGGCGGTTGTCAATTCCGACGATATCGAAAAGCGCCCGGTGACATCAGTGACCGCGGCTCTTGAAGGCAATGCCCCGGGCGTGCAGGTTTACAACTCTACGGGATCTCCGGGTTCCAACCCATCTATCCTTATCCGTGGTATCAATACAGTCAACGGTGTCACATCACCTTTGTATGTTGTAGACGGAGTTGTCTTTACCGGAGGAATGGCAGACATTAACCCCAATGATGTTGAAAGCATATCAGTGTTAAAAGACGCGGCTTCCTGCGCCCTATATGGTGCAAAAGGTGCAAACGGTGTCATCCTCGTGACAACCAAACGCGCCAAGAATGTAGGAGTTGTCGACGTGACCCTTTCAGTAAAACAGGGTATGTATACACGTGGTCTTCCATTCTACGACCGTGTATCGCTTAACGAATATATGGAGACTGCTCTTCAGGCAGGTGTATACGGACGTATGAGCGCCAACTCAAGTCTGTCGAAAGCTGACGCCACAACTGAAGCAATAAAGGCATTTTATAGTGATAACAATGTCTACAATATCTATGGGAAAAACCCCACTGAAATTTTTGATAGCAACGGTAAGGTTCGTTCAGGAGTAACCCCCCTTCCGGGTTTCAACGATCTTGACTGGTGGGACGCAATGTCTCGTACAGGCTACAGACAGGAATACAACCTCAACGCAACAGCTGCAGGCGAGAAATACAACGTCTTCACTTCAATTTCCTATCTTAATGAGGAAGGTTATACAAAAAACACAGGGTTTGAGCGATACAACGGAAGAATGAACGCAAACTACAACCCTGTAAGTTACTTTAAGTTCGGTGCCAATATTATGGCCACATATCAGAACCAGAACAGTAATCAGTTCGACATGGGAAGCATGTCAAACCCCTTTGCAATGGTAAATGTGGCTCCCTCCCTCCCATATTATCAGCATGACGAGAACGGCAACGTCATGCACGATAACAACGGCAAACCGATCTGGAACACCGACGCTGCTTACCCGCAGACAAGATTTAATCCCGGTTATCTGATGGAGCATGACTTCGAACGCTACAGAGGAATTATGGTTGATGCTTCAATCTACGGCACTGCAGTGCTTCCTTACGGATTCGAACTCACTGTCAAAGGGAACATGTGGAGAGACCATGGCACAACCACCTCATTCAGCAATCCGGAAGTAGGCGATGCCAACGGCTCGGTCGGAGGTCGTCTTTCTCTCTCTACCTGGCGTTCTTACAGCCACACATTCTTCCAGACACTCAATTGGACACATGATTACGGCATGCATCATATCGACGTGCTTCTTGACCACGAGAACTACAGCAAATCATACGTATATGATGCTGTCAACAACAAAGGCATGATCCGTGAGGGCGTATACACTTTAAGCAATTTCAGCGCTAACGAATCATATTATTCAGATGCTTACAATGTAAAGACTGAATCATATCTTGGGCGCGCGCGCTATAACTATAATCAAACATATTTCGGTGAAGCTTCAATACGTCGCGACGGAACTTCCCGATTTGCAAAAGATTCTCGCTGGGGTACATTCTGGAGTGTGGGTGCAAGCTGGATTCTCAGCAAAGAAAAATTCATGGAAAATCTCACATGGGTCGATTATCTGAAACTGCGTGCAGCATACGGCACCGTGGGCAGCGATGCCGCCGCCGGATATTACGCTTACTGGAGCCTTTATAACAAAATCGGCTATACTCCGGAAGGACAAGTGATATATTATCCCGGACAAATTGCAGCCCCCGATGTGAAATGGGAAAGCACCAACACTCTTGACCTTGCTTTGGAAGGAAACCTATTCAACAACAGATTGTATTTCTCTGTAGGATATTTCTTAAAAGACAATGCAGACCTCCTCTATAAGGTCAGCAATCCACCTTCTTTTGCATCCAATTGGGGAGGCACAACCACTACCGTACTCAGAAACATGGGTACCATGCGTAACACAGGATGGGAAATTTCTATCGGCGGTGACATTATCCGCACCCCGGACCTCACATGGAAAATAAATGCTGATGCTACTTTCATCAAGAACAAAGTAGTAAAAATCCCCAACCATGAGAACGTATACGGCAATCCCGCCCTTATCGAAGGCAAGAGCCGCTATGAAATGTACACATACGATTGGGTAGGTGTGGACCGTCTTACCGGACGTTCGCTTTATGCAATCGAATTTGAAGGCGCCCACGAATGGGAAAAACGTGCCGATGACGGATTCCGTTGGATATGGGACGAAGAATATGCAAAGAACCTGTATGACAACAACCTCAAGAAAGCTGAAGCAGCAGGAGCTCTTGTAATGATCGACGGCAAACCTTATACCACCGACACTGCATACGCTACAAGAAAATTCTTCGGCTCAACACTTCCGACAGTCTATGGTTCTTTTGGAACAAGCCTCTCTTGGAAGGGTATCAACTTCGGTTTGCTCTTCACTTATTCGCTCGGCGGAAAAATCTATGACAGCGGATATTCCGGACTTATGGGAACCATGACATCTACATCTGCCCACACATTCCACAAGGATATTCTCAAAAGCTGGACAGAAGCCCCGGCAGGAGTGACAGAAGACAGCCCGTTCTCTCAGCGTGTGGATACCAAGGGAGTGCCGCAGGCAAACAACACCAACCAGTCTAACTATAATAACGCAGGTTCAGACCGTTGGCTCACAAGCGCAAGCTACCTTACTCTCAAGAACGTCAACCTGAGCTACGATTTCCCCAAAGCATGGACAAGCGCGATGAAGCTTAAAAAACTCAATCTTGGCGTGTTTATCGACAATGTGTTTACAACTACATCCCGTAAGGGTATAAATCCGTTGTATAACTTCTCTGGCGGACAGGGTGACACTTTTGTGCAGGCTCGAGTATTCTCATTCCAGCTCACTGCAGGTTTCTAATATTCATTTTTAAGAAAAAACGTTATGAAAAAGAATATATTCGTAAAAGCAATGGCAGGAATGCTTGCGGTTTCCGCGGTCATTCCGGCAATGACCTCCTGCTCTGACGATTATCTTGAGGAGGCTCCCATCACAAGCATCTCTAAAGCTGACGTGGCAACCACTCTCGACGGGGCTCTTTATGCAATGCAAGGTGCATGCAGCTCAATGTATCGCCAGATGCGCGACTATCCCGGATGGAACAACACATGCGGCGAACCATATTACAATATAATGTACGGAGAAGCTCCGGGCAACACATATCACGACCGTATCTGGAACGTGTACGCCTCCAACATTTCCGACTGGACTCAGATGCGAAGCCAGACTTCAATGATGGCAAACTATATGTGGGTATATGCCTATGGTGTGATCAGCGCCGCGAATCAGGTGCTTGACGGAATCGACAATATTCCGGTATCAGACGACGCCGAAATAGCACAGAGAGACTTCATCAAGGCTGTCTGCCTCACTCTCCGCGGACACTTCTATACCAAATTGCTTCAGGTATATGGTCCCCGTTGGCAAGATTCAAACAATGGTGCAGAAAATTCAGGTGTCGTGCTCCGTCTTAACGGTGTTGACATCGACGTTCCTTTCTCCACCACAGGAGAAGTGATGACTCAAATCTATAAAGACCTTGACGATGCTATCGCCCTTTTCAACGGAAGCTCCTACAGCGATCAACTCATCTGGACTCCTGATGTAAACGTGGCACACGGACTGAAAGCGAGAGCCGCTGCAATTAAGCTCGACTATCAGACAATGCGCGACGAGGCGCGCGCAGCACGCCAGGGTTATCCAATCATGTCAGCACGTCAATATTCCAAGGGAGGATTTATAACCGCCAATGAGGAATATATGTGGGCTACTTGGTTCCAGAGCGAGGGTATGTACTACGACGGTCATGGCGGCACATATGGCTGCAACGGTTGGACTGTACATTCTTGGGGTGTCAGCTGCGGCATCGATTTCGATCTATACCGTGCTATTCCTCAAACAGACTGCCGCAAGGGGATGTATATGGCACCCGGATTCTTTGCACTTCATCCGGAACTCGCTGCCGAACATAATCTGACTGATGATTCATTCTTCGACCCAACTATAGTGGCAGCATCAACAGTGACAATCAATACGAGCGAAAATCAAAGCATGGTTGATTTTGTCAACGATTACGCATGCGACCCTGAAATCCTTCCGGATTGGAACGATGCTTCAATGCCTTTGACAAGTGCTTTCCCCGACGGAATATGCCGTCCGTATTATGCAGCGCCATACCTCGTGGCAGGTCTTCAGTACAAATGGTGGGGCGTAGACACCTTCGCAACAAACCAGTTCCCATTCATGCGTGCTTCCGAAATGGCTTATCTTGAAGCTGAGGCAGCATATATGCTCGGTGATGAGAACGCTGCACGTGAAATATTGATCGCTATCAATAAAGACTATCGCGATCCTGATTTCACCTGCACAGAATCCGGAGAGGCACTTCTCGCCAAACTTAAAACTTACCGTCACGTCGAGTTGTGGGGAGAAGGCTTCACATGGTTTGACTACAAGCGTTGGAACACTACTATGCACCGCAACGGATGGAGAGCGAACGATCCTACTTCAGGCAATTATCAGAATAACCTCGCGAAAGATTTCGCTCCGTCTGATAAATGCGGATGGCGTATCTCTGTCCCCAATAGCGAATTCAACTACAATAAGGCTATCAGCGTGGATGAACTTCCAGACAACAATAGATAAACACTCATACGCAAATTTAATTTGAGAAGTAGAGTTCCTGTCTTTGTTAAAGTAGTAATAGTATTTTGACAGGTTCTCACCAGTTTGGAGAGAGGTGTGTGTGACTCATACCTCTCTCCTTTTTTCTTTTTCATATTAGTCTGCTTAAATAAAAAAGATTAAATTTGTAAATGATATTCAAATGAAGTTGTTTAAACCATAAAAAAAGATGTATCCCTATTTTATGCGTAGAGCCATGACAATATTGGTTGTGGTGTTGTCAGTTTCTCTTCCCGTTTTCTCTCAAAGCAGGAAGAGCGTGTCTATTCTCGGAGATTCCTACTCCACGTTTGAAAATTTCGTTGAGCCTTCAGGCAACGCTTTGTGGTATTTTAATAGACCGGACCCTAACCTTACCGATGTCGACAATGTGAAACAGACATGGTGGCATCAGTTTATCTCCGGAAACGGATATCGCCTTGAAAAGAACAACTCTTTCTCCGGTTCCACAATCTGCAACACCGGTTACAACGGAGAAGATTACACCGACAGGTCTTTCATTACCCGCATGAGCAACCTCGGGTCTCCGGATCTACTTCTGATTTTCGGTGCCACCAACGATTCCTGGGCTAATTCCCCTATCGGTGAATTTGTTTGGTCAGACTGGACGCCTGAACAACTGAAATCATTCCGTCCGGCTCTCGCATACATGCTGTCGTTTGTTGCAGACAGATATCCGAACACAGACATTGTCTATATCATTAACGACGGACTGAAACCGGAAATCACATCTTCCATTGTCGAGGCTTGCAACCATTACAGCATACCGTACATTCAACTCAAAGATATTGATAAAACCGCAGGACATCCAAACGTAAAGGGTATGAAACAAATTGCGGAACAACTTAGACAATTAGCAATTAGTAATTAGCAATTAGTAATTAACTATTTATACATAATCATATAACGACGGCTCGGGATGTCCCAAGCCGTCGTTGATTTTAAAGAAAGATTTATAGAGCCTGTCATTTTATCTTCATATCCCTGAATCGTGTTTATGAAGTTTTTTAGAAACTGTTTTTATTTGTATTCGAAAGGTATGGTGTGGCGAATATCTGTCGAAGAGGCTGCAACATGCGCCTTGAACTTACCGGGCTCAACCACCCACTCATGTTTTTTATCATCAAAGAACTTTAGATCTTCCGGTGTGATCTCAAATTTAACACTCTTGGTCTCCCCGGGAGCAAGCCTGACCTTGCCAAATCCTTTGAGTTCTTTCACCGGACGCGGCAACGACGATTTAAGGTCGGAAATATAAAGTTCCACAATCTCGCTGCCTTCTTTCGCACCTGTATTGGTGACAGGGACTTCGATCATGATCTTACCGTTTTCCCCTATCACAGATTCGGACACTACCGGTTTTCCATATTCAAATTCCGTATAGCTCAACCCATGACCAAACGGGAAGAGAGCGGGAATTTTCTTAGTGTCATGCCAACGATAACCTACAAGGATATCTTCCATATATTTCTGCTTCGGATTTTTGCCTCCCTCTATAACTGAACCGGGTATTGCCACAACATCAGTGTCTCCGCTTTCTATTCCCGGATAAGAGATCTCGCCAAACGAATTGGCTCCACAATCCCGGAGTTTCACTGGAATGGAATAGGGCAGCTTTCCTGAAGGATTGACATTGCCCGCAATGACATCTGCGATACTGGCGCCACCCATTGTGCCGAGGTATGAGGCATGCAGGATTGCCGGCACATCATTTACCCAAGGCATTTCGTAAGCGTTTCCTGAAATATTGGCAATAATGATATTGGGATTGACCTTGATCAATTCTTTGATAAGCTCATTCTGCCCGAAAGGAAGTTCATATTCGCGGCGGTCTGTACTTTCGCAATCCTGCCATGAATTTTTGTTAAGTCCTCCGACATATATCACAATATCCGCGTCTTTCGCCATAGCCACAGCTTCCGCACGCAATCTGTCTTGCTCTTCCTGAGGGATTGTGTCTTCAGCCTCATAAAGAGTCCTGCCGCATGCATATCCGGGAGCAAACTTCACCTTGTCGCCATAAAGAGCCTGAAGTGCAGAAAGCGGAGATATATAATCCTTCGGTTTAAGTTCTGACGAACCACCTCCATCTGTGAGACGTCGCACGGCGTTGTCGCCCACCACAAGGATTGAATTATATTTGGATCCATCGAGGGGAAGGATTCCATTATTTTTAAGCAATATGACAGATTCATCACCTATCGCTTTGGCAGCAGCATAATGCTCAGGAGTGCATTTGGAGCCAAACGGCTTGTTAGTATTCATTGCCGTACGGAATATCAGCCTCAACACATTTCTTGCCTTTTCGTCTACAGTTGATTCCGGCACTTCCCCTTTCTTGATCATCTCAAGATAAGGATCGGCAAGATAATAGTCATCATATCCAAACTCACTTTCGCTGGTCAGTCCGTTGGTAAAAGACCCCATCTCTATATCAAGTCCGTTCAAGGCAGCTTCTTTGGTGTCATGGGCACCGCCCCAGTCGGTTATGACAGCACCATCGAATCCCCATTCTCCGCGAAGGATATCATTGAGAAGCCGTTCATTATGGCAACAGTGCTGGCCCCATATCTGGTTATACGCACCCATTATAGACCATGCGCCACCGTCTTGCACAGCTTTCTTAAACGCGGGGAGATATATTTCATAAAGAGCCCGGTCGCTCAATTCAACATCAACTGTTCCACGCCATTTTTCCTGATTGTTGAGAGCGAAATGTTTCACACATGCAGCCACACCATTCTTCTGAAGCTCCTGAATATACGGAACAGCCATTTCTCCGGCGAGGTAGGGGTCTTCCCCCATGTACTCAAAATTTCTCCCGTTGAGCGGCGTACGATAGATATTCACACCGGGACCAAGAAGCACGTCCTTTTTACGATAACGAGCCTCCTCACCCACACTTTTGCCATATAGGGCTGAGAGCTGAGGGTTCCAAGTAGCTGCAAGGGCTGTCAATGCCGGAAAGGCGGTGATTGAATCGTTGGTCCAGCCCGAATATCCCCAATCGTTCCAATTTATTTCTGCACGCACACCGTGAGGACCGTCGCTCATCCATATTTCTGGAATACCGAGACGTTCCACACCTTTTGAAGAGAACTTTCCCTGAGCGTGACATAAAGCCACCTTTTCCTCAAGAGTCATACGGGAAAGAGCATCTTCCACCCTCTTTTCAATAGGGATGTTTTGATCAAGATATATAGGTTTTTCTGCATTGGCTGCAGGAATTGCAGTAGTCAAAGTCATTGCCATCAAAATATTAGTTAGTTTCATAGCTTACGATTATAAACTTTTGATTGTCACTGTTGATTCTTTCAAATCAGGCGAAGTTGCCTTCACTTTTATATCTCCCGTTCTTCCATCATTCTGCACAATAAGCATAGCCTTGCCGTAGAATGCCTTCCGTTTGTCAGACTTGAACGGCTCTAATGAA
The DNA here is from genome assembly GCA_947073495.1 of uncultured Porphyromonadaceae bacterium. GTDB lineage: Bacteria > Bacteroidota > Bacteroidia > Bacteroidales > Muribaculaceae > Lepagella. Next base: position 31,477 of record CAMTMX010000022.1, on the reverse strand, counting down.
ATCTGGGAACCGTTGTCTACTCCGGCATTGAAACCCGCACCATCCACTTCAAACGAGATTTCATTTTCAGAAAGAGGACATAGATTACCGGCTTTATCCACCACTTCAACCGTGACATAGCTCAGGTCAGTACCGTCTGCGTTGATTTCAGCACGGTCGGGGATAAGTCTTATTGCATATGGTTCTGAGGCGGTATTCACGGAAGCCCGTTTGACCTCCTTGCCATCCTTCCGGCTGACAGCCACAAGTTCTCCTGGAGTAAACGGCACTCTCCACCAGACATGATAAGAGCCATTCTCCGGTTTCTTTGTCCCGAGTGATTCCCCGTTTAGAAATAGTTCCACCTCGTCCGCGTTATTGAAGTAAGCCCAGACATCGACATCCTCACCCTCTTTCCAATTCCAATGTGGGAAAAGATGGAGCACATCAAGATCGGGACGCCAACGGCTCTGATACATATAATATGAATCTTTTGGAATACCGGCAAGATCTACAATGCCGAAATACGAACTTCTCGCCGGCCATCCGAAAGGTGTGGGCTCTCCAAGATAATCAAATCCTGTCCATACGAACTGTCCCATAATGAAATCATTATCTTCCACATGGCGCATCGTACCCTCATGAGTGTTGCCCCAAGGCACATGACAATTGTCGTAGGAAGAACAGGAAAATGATTCATCATAAAACGGTTTGTCCCTGCGTTCAGGCCATACATACATGCTGTCGGAAGGCATGCGGTAATACCCTCGTGTCTGAAGTGCAGATACACTCTCCGTGACAATAAACGGCTTACCGGGAAAATTCTTAGGCACATCTTTAAACCAATCGTCGTGATAGTTAAACCCTATGATATCGAGGGCGCCAGAGCGGAACAGGTGATTGCCGGGATCAGGCTCATTGCATCCCGCCGTCACAGGGCGGGTCGGATCAAGTTCCCGTGTCATATCCGCAAGTTTCTTTGTCAACAAAGAATTGACCGACATTGGGGCACCCTCCTCCGCAAGCATTTCCTTGCCGTGTCCGAAATTAAGAAGAAGATTTGCCTCCGCGAGCGAAAGAGTGTCGGCTTGGGCATCGCTCCACTGTTCGAGCACCTCATTACCTATGCTCCATATAATGATGGAAGGATGATTTCTGTCTCGCACAATCAGATCTGTCAGATCTTTCTCATGCCAATCCGGGAAATAACGGGCATAGTCATGAGATGTCTTCTGCTTGCGCCACATGTCGAATGTTTCATCCATCACCATCAGACCCATCGAGTCGCAAAGCTCAAGAAGCTCCGGCGCGGGAGGGTTGTGGGATGAACGGATAGCATTAGCGCCCATCTCCTTCATGATTTTCAACTGGCGCGCTATCGCCGCCTTGTTAACCACCGCACCCAAGGCACCGGCATCATGATGGAGACATACTCCATTGATTTTCATTCTTTCCCCATTGAGGGAGAATCCTTTCTCCGGATCAAACTCAAAATAGCGGAATCCGGTTTTTATCTTAAATAAATCTACAGTCTGACCATCCACTTCCAGGCGGTTTACCACCGTATAAAGCAACGGGGATCTGACAGACCACAGATCCGGATCGGCAACAGACAATGGTTGACTAATCTCCGACTTTTCCCCCGCCTTGATAGAAACAGGCTGCGAACCCTTCGCCACCACTTTCCCTGAAGGAGAAACCACATCCGTCTGCAAGATCGCTTTTACGTTCTTTTTGCCGTTGTTTTCAACATTTGTAAGCACAGTTATATCCGCAGCTGCGTCAGTCACTTTATCCTGGCGTACAAAAGTGCCCCACTGAGCCACATGCACGGGATTCAATGCACGCAACCATACGTGGCGATAGATTCCACAGCCGCTATACCAACGGGAATTAGGCTGCTCGGCATTATCCACTCTCACAGCCACTACATTTTCTCCCTGTCTCAGCCAAGGGGTCATGTCGTAGCTGAATGAAGCATAACCGTAAGGACGTGTGCCGAGTTCATGTCCGTTGATATAGACAGTAGCGTTCATATACGCCCCGTCGAAATCGATATAGATCTGTTTCCCCTTCATGTCGGAGGGAAGAGTAAATGTCTTGCGATACCAACCCACTCCCCCCGGGAGAGCGCCTCCCCCGGTGCCGGAAGGATTGTCTTCACTAAAATTGCCCTCTATCGCCCAATCATGTGGCAAGTTAAGGGAACGCCATGATGAGTCGTTAAATCCGGGGGATGAATAACTATCATTATCACCAAGAGAAAACATCCAACCCTTGTCAAACGATATGGCACGGCTGTCTCCCCCAGCCCACGCATTCACAGCGCAGGCAAGGAGGAATATGCAAGCCATGAAGAACCTTGTCACATCTTTTTTCATGAAACTAATCCTGAACAAATTATTAAAATTTAAGTTTCGTGAACTCACCTGATTTCCACCTTTCACAAAAGAAGGATGGATAAAACAAATGGATAATCAACGGCGTAAACTTAAAATAGGTTTACTTTTAAAGTTTAACGTCAACTTTTGAACCTGAATACTTCACTTCTTTACCTTTAGCATCACGGGAATAGCCGACAGGATTTTCCGGCGACACTTTGATCACATTGAAAGTACGCTCTTTCAACATACCGGGGAATTCTCCTTTACGGTCACCTATAGTCAATGTCCCTGTCGTGTTGTCATATTTGAAAGGAATCATGGCGTAGCTTCCTTTCTCATAATTATAGTTGAGATTCTCATCTTCATAGAGCGTAAATTCTCCGTCTTCTCCCGTATAGACGTAGAGATTGATCTCGTCCGCCTGCTTTTGGTCAGTATATTGAATTTCAGGACCGAACGGAACAATAGCACCGGAACGTACGAAAAGCGGCATTCTGTCGTAGGGAGCGTCGGCAACTTTTGTCTCCCCTCCTTTCGAAACTTCTTTACCTGTATAGAAATCATACCAAAGGGAGCCCTTGGGAAAGTAAACCTCACGGCTTCTTGCATTATATTTATAGACCGGAGCCACAAGGAACGCATTGCCAAACATAAACTGATCCTGAATGCTGCGTGTGGCAGGATCGGCTGTGTATTCCATAACCATCGGACGCATCACGGTATAATCATCAAAATGAGTCTTACCTGCAAGAGAATAGATGTAAGGCATCATGTCATATCGCAGATTAGTGTAGTAGACCACTGACTGATACGCCGGATGGTTTTCAGGAGCTATGTTGAAAATCTCGCGGTATGGCCACTGACCATGTGCCCTGAAAAGGGGTGAGAACGCACCGAACTGATACCAACGGGTGTTGAGTTCACGCCACTCTTTAAGATCCGGATTTTCGACACCTTTTGCAAGATATTCCTGTTGTGCCTTTACATAGCGGTCTTCCACACAGAAACCACCGATATCCATTGTCCACCAGGGCACGCCGCTCATAGAGAAATTAAGCCCTGCCGAAATCTGTGCTTTCATATCTTCCCAACGGGTGGCGATGTCGCCGCTCCAGGTTGCTGTGGAATAGCGCTGCTGGCCCGCAAAACCTGAACGGGTGAGTAGAAACACACGCTTGTCGGGATCCACACCGCGCTGACCGTTGTAGATAGCGTCCGCGTTCATAAGAGCGTATGCGTTGAAATATTTTGTCGACGGACCAAGCGCTGTCGGGGTGATAAGATCTTTTCGATACTGGATATCCGTACAGTCTCGGATATTCGGTTCAGAAGCATCCATCCACCATGCGTCTATACCAAGAGGCATATAATGATCATTGATCTGGCTCCAGAAAAGTTTTCGTGCTCCGGGATCGTAGGCATCATAGAAAGAGCCAAGGTAGCCGGGTCCTACCCAGTCGCGGATACTGTCCTGAACAGGAAGCTTATACATCCATCCGTTCTTATCAAACTCCTTATAGTGCTCGGTAGTCACATAAAACTTCGGCCACACAGATATCATCAGGCGGGCATTCATGTCGTGAATAGTGTCGACCATTCCTTTGGGATCCGGGAAACGGGCACGGTCAAACTCATGACTGCCCCATGAATCCTCTTTCCAATGAAGCCAGTCGATCACAATATTGTCGATAGGGATACCCCTTTTGCGAAATTCTGCAAGCGTTGAAAGCACCTCTTCCTGGGTGTTGTATTTCTCACGGCTCTGCCAATAACCCATCGCCCACTTGGGCATGATTGGAGCCTTCCCGGTAAGGGTACGGTAGCCGGAAATCACATCATCCATATCATCTCCATAGATGAAATAATAGTCTATGCCTTCCTGCATCTCTCCCCACCAACTCATGTTGAGCTGATCTTTTGGGTCGCGAGGGTCATACACCCGGAGTCCGCAATAAGCGACAGATCCGTTGGGTTCCCACTCAATCTTGATAGGCACACGTTTCCCAGCCTCAAGATTCACAGAAAATTTATAGCTGTTGGGATTCCATGCAGTACGCCAACGTTCGGGCACAACCTCCCGGTTGTCGATAAATACCTTCTGATAGCCTGAATAATAAAGTATGAACTTGTATTCTCCGGAAACAGAAGCCTCGATCTCCCCTTCGTATGTGACGTGGCTGCCGGCAAAATTGAAATTCTGAGGAAGATTCACCACATGGGCGAGATCTCCTCTGATGAGGTGTTCAAAATAGATCGAATCCTCTCGTTGCACCAGTGTCCCCTCATCCTTATTTGCCGGCACATATGTTCCTGTGAGGGCACCCTCATTGCCGTCTTTGTCGAAGAGTTTGAAAACACCGCCAAGCTGCTTATAACCGTCGGGATTACCCCAACGACAAAGTGAATAACTGTCCCAAAGAATACCGTAGTTGTCGGTAGACACCACAAATGGCACAGACACCTTTGTATTATATTGGAACAACTCCTCATTTTTACCTTTATAATTAAATTCGTCGCTCTGATGCTGACCCAGACCATAGATACCTTCATCTTCAGAGAGAGACTCAAACACCTGGCGTACGGTGTATCCTTTGGTTCCCTCCACCTCAATCGGAGAGAACTCTCTTCCTCCTTCAGCTTCAGATACAATCAACCTTCCCGAAAGATCATAAAATTTCACATCGCCGGTAGACAACGCAACGGTGGCACGCACTGCCGAAGTCACTACAGAGACAGTCGAATCCGTCTCTTCCACATTAAATTTAACATGTTGCTCCGGTTTGAGTACAACCAGGCTTTCGTCTTCCGCAAAATTTTTGTCTGGAGTTGCCGAGACTCGGATAATCTTGTCTCCATAGACCTGCAGACGCACCTTACGGACATCATTCTCATTTTGCTGATCCACATTAACCGTGATTCCCATCGGATCCTTGTCAAATTTTCCGGATCCGCAGGAAGCGATCGCTGTTGTGGCAAGCAGCACACTTGTAATGTAGGATAATTTCATAAATATAGGTAAGGGTTAACTTAGTCCCTGTAAAGGGCGGATCAATATGATAAAGCGTGATGTCGGTTACATTTCTTTATCGTGCTTAATCCTTGCTTTGATTCTCTTTACAAAATTACCTATAATCAAAGTTTATCCATATACTTATCCGTGTCGGAAAAGGCTTTATTATCTTTTACTATGGGGATGAATTGTTAATTTAGACGGTATAATTTGTTTCCGAGCCCTCCTGATTCTGATAAACCGACGGAAGTATGCCGAATTCCTCCTTAAAATATTTACTGAAAACTTTTGGGCTATTGAATCCTGTACGATATGCGATTTCCGACACATTCAGCTGGCTCTCACGAAGCAATTGCGCCGCCCTTTTTAACCTAATCACCCTGATGAATTCAATCGGGGTTTTGCCGGTGATCTGCTTGATCTTTTTATACAACCTTACCCTGCTCATGCCAAGACTGTCGCTCAGTTCTTCAACAGACAGTTCGGAACTGTCAAGATGATCTGAAACATATTTCACAGCCTTTTCTATAAACTGTTCATCAAGAGGGGTGATCTTTATCGACTCCGGCTCCGGATCAATAAGACTTCGCTTCGCACCCTTTGCCGTGAGTTCAACAAGACGTTTCATCCTCAGTTTCAACACATCTATATTAAACGGTTTCGTTATATAATCGTCTGCCCCCAATGTCAAGCCTTCAAGTTTAACCCCAAGGTCGTGTTTAGCAGTCAAAATAATAATAGGTACCGACACGGTAGATTTGTCAGCCTTGAGCCTACGACACAGTTCTATACCGTCCATCCCGGGCATCATAAGATCAGTCAATACTATTGATGGAGTCACATTTTCTATAATCCTCAATGCCTCATTGCCATCTGATGCGGTGATGACATCAAAATCATTATCCAGTTCAAACTTAAGCATATCAAGCATGTCCTGATTATCATCAACCACAAGCGCCACTGGAAGCGAACTATTCTGCTGCTCTTTATTTTCTACGGCTAACAATTCCGTATCATGCTGAGATTCATTTTTTTCCAATTCAATTACTTTATTTTTAGCTGAGCCACTCATCTCTACATAATTATCTTTATGCCTGATGGGGATATCTATTATAAAGACGCTTCCGCAATCGACATTATCGGTGACACGTATAAAGCCTTCATGCAATTTCACATATTCACTCACCATGCTCAACCCTATTCCACTACCCATTTCAGGATGAGACTCTCCATCGTCATTCACCTGGTAGAAACGTTCAAAAATATGTTCCTTATCCTTGTCTTTAATTCCAATTCCGGTATCGGCGATCTTTATACGCAACATCGGATTTTCTTCACCTACCTTTTCGAGCGACACATCCACCCTCCCCCCGGCAGGAGTGAATTTGAATGCATTTCCGAGCAGGTTCATGAATATCTTTTCCAGCTTATCATGGTCAAACAGCAACGAAATTCTTTCACGGTCAGCATAGAAAGTCAGATTGATATTTTTTCGTTCCGATAGATTCACGAATGAATTGCAGACACTCTTACTGAATGCCACTACATCTCCCTCAGCAGGATTCAATTGTAAGCCCGCCACTTCTGTCTTTCTAAAATCAAGCAGCTGATTCACAAGTGCAAGCAAGCGCATTGCATTTGAGCGCATCAAAGACAGACGCTTGGTTTGCCGTTCGTCTGTAGTTTCCTTAAGCATTTCCTCAAGCGGAGACACTATCAGCGTAAGTGGAGTGCGCAGATCATGACTCACATTGGTAAAAAATTTAAATTTTAGCTGATTGATTTCTTCTTGTTTCCGCATGGCGTCTTCATTACGCTTACGCTCAAAACGCTTACGCTCCTGATTGCTGACAATCTTTATTATTCCCCACACTGCTCCAGCTGCAAGTACAAAATAGAAGATCATCGCCCAGGTGGAAGCCCAAAATGGTGGGAATACTCGTATTTTAAGTTCGGCAGGATCTTCACTCTCATACCCGTCGCTGTTTATAGCCCTCACGAGCAGTCGATATTTGCCGGGAGAAAGGTTTGTATAAGTCACATGATTAACTCCCTGCGGACACTTCATCCATTCTTCATTATAACCTTCAAGTTTATATTCGTAGACAGTTTTCTCTGGCAATACATAATTGTCTGTCGAAAAATAAACAGAAAATTCTTTTGGACTATCGGAAAACTCCACCGTGCCGCCTTGATTAAGACCGGTGGTCAAGACCACTCGTCCATCAATCTTATTTCCGGGACGCACCTTTTCACTACCCATTGTCAAATCTGTAAAAATCACTTTTGGACGCACCGTATTGAGTTTGATTTCAGATGGTAAAAAACGGTTTAATCCATAAAAACCGCCTACCACAATCTCCCCGGAAGGAAGTTTGGCAAACGATCTTTGATTGAAATCACAATCCATAAGTCCGTCCCGGTTGTCATAGACATGAGTCAACACCGAAAGGTCTCCGCTTTTTTCATTATATACAACCTTCAGGTTTAAAAGTTCCTGACCTGCACTCACCCACATCGACCCACCGTTGTCTTGAATAATTCCGAGAATATATTTCTGTTGGTCAGAATCATTGAGTTTAAGTTTCAACACCTTGCCACGTGTCCTGTCGAGCACTTTCAAACCATTTGGAGTGGCGACCCAGATAAGCCCTCTCGAATCTTCATAAATCTGATTAACCTTCCATCCGTCTGACTTCATATCAGGAAACAAGTCTTTTAGATTCCGTATTTTTCCCCTTTCATTGTCATAATACGAAATGCCGTATGCACTTCCGAAATATTGCCGTCCGTCATTAGATTTGATAATGCTCATCACATAATTGGATTGAAGATCGGAATTGGCTTCATTAAACTCTTCAAATTTCCCGGTTTTAAGATTATATGAAAAAACACCTCCACCCAATGTCCCGATCCAAAGGATGCCGTCATTTCCGATCGACATTGACCATACATAATTGGAATCCAACGAAGTCCCGCTCATGATTCTTTCCCACGTATTGCCTGCGAGTTTACGCAATCCCCTTGAAAAGGATCCGACATAAAGAGTGCCGTCTTGAGCCGAAGCAAGGCTTGTGATCGCCGCAGGGGAAATTCCTTCGGAAGGATCTTTCACCTCCACTTTTTCTCCCGTATCGGGATTCCACTTCCATAATCCTGAGCTATCTGTGCCAACCCATATCCAGTTCCCTTCAGCAGGAATAATGCAATTCACATCCGGGAACGTCTCAAGAGAAAACTTTGAGAGGCTGTCATTAAAGGTCATAATCCCTTTCTTATAAGTTCCAAGCCAGATTGTGCCGTGGTCATCTTCAAGAAAGCATGTAATTGTATTGTTGTTGGCGATATCTTCGACGGGAGTGGCATTATGAAACTTAAAACTGCCGTCTTCATAATTAATCACCTCAAGTCCATGATGATCTCGAGCCAACCATAATCTTCCACTCTTATCCTGATAGATCGCTTTCACGACACCTTCATAACCATGGTGCGGTAGGCTGTCTTCAATCCAATTCCCTGAATTAATATCATAGACCATTAACACACCCGCTGCATATACCCATATTCTCCCACTATTGTCTACAGACAGAAAATAATTTTGACTGTCGAATTTAGAAGATATCTGCGATGGGCTTACCATCGATGTCACTTTCATTTTATCCGGACTGATCATAGTGAGAGCTCCCGACATATCCACACATACCAATGTCCCGTTTTTCATCAACATGTTGGCTATAGCCGGTTTCCCGTCAGCGGCATAGTCAACCCGCTGCGCCATACCTTCTCCATCCTTCAGCCGATAAATACCCTTGTCTTCAACAGCAACCCATATATCTCCAGCAGGATCGGCATATACTGTTGAGATTGTTCCGTCTATTCCCGTGCCTCTGAGATATCCGGGTAAGTCTGTCACCAAGGTGTCCATTTCCGGATCATAGATACCGAAGCCGGGTTGGGATTGAAGCCATAGTCGCCCCTTGCCGTCTTCATGAATAAAGAGGATATAATCATTCAGGATTGTAGTGGTATCGGTAAGTCCGGCTGTCATCTGCTTCATGCCGTAGCCGTCATATCTGCACAGACCGGAAGAAGTTCCTATCCAAAGCATCCCGTTCTTATCTTTATGCAACGCCGTGATGAGATTGTTGTATGCGCCGGACGCAGCCTCCACGTGCCGCAACAAATGGCGTGACACATCCACAGTTGCAGATGAATATAGTGTAGAAATGAGAGCTGTCAAAAAAATGAGTATTTTCACTGGCATAATGACGGGATTGTTTACTGTTTTCAAATGCAAAATAAACTAATGATTTCCTAATTTACAACCTCGAATTTTTAACACTTCTGTTATGCATTTTGTCATAATATTAATTATCAGCATATTAATAAACATTTCAAAACATTTGACTACATATTTGTTAACATTTTTAGCTCTTCCAAAACAATTTCACACCCCAAAAGTGACAGGTTCACACCCATATCATTGCATAGTAGTGTGTAATTTTGCATCGTGTTATTATACCTTATAATTTTCACACCCCGGGCAATCCCTGATTATCTAAACAAAACTAAACTTAAGCAAATATTTAAACATAATAATTACCTGTTAAACCTATCTAACAATGGAAAAAAGTTTAATTGACCTCTATAGGTTTCCTTCATTCCATAGGAAGGAATTTTCACCACCACACCCTATTCCTCCTCATGATTAAGCACCGGGCAGTCCGGTCAGCCTCGTTGCTTTCCACTACCCCTAATTTTGAAAATTAAATTAAATGTTAACCAAATAAGACATCTATGAACCTTAACAAGAAAAAAGCTGTACTCTTGTCATGTGCGGGTTTAGCCGCACTTGCTTGCAGTTCGCCACAGGTGTTTGCGGCTGACCCCTTGAGTGTCAGTTTAGCTCAGCAGGCTGAGGGTCAAATCTACGGAACGGTATCCGATATTAATGGTGAGCCTCTTATTGGTGCGACTGTAATGGTCAAGGGCACCCAGATTGGCACTGCCACTGACATTGACGGTAAATACCAGCTCAAGGCTAAAATGGGAGACACTCTCCTCATAAGCTATGTCGGCTATGAAACTTCCGAAGTAAAAGTAGGCGACTCTCCCGAAATAAATATCGTGCTTCAGGAAAACAACGAAAGCCTTGACGAACTCGTTGTCGTTGGCTACGGCACACAGAAAAAGAAACTCGTCACCGGCGCCACACTTCAGGTCTCCGGAGACCAGATCGCTCAGATGAACACCTCAAATGCCCTCGCCGCCATGCAGTCTAATGCTCCTGGCGTTCAGATCACCCAGTCTTCTTCTCAGCCTGGTAAGGGATATAAAGTGAACATCCGCGGTATGGGAACGATCGGTGAGTCTTCACCTCTGTTGGTGATCGACGGTATCGTCTCGGGCACTGCAAACGACGGTCTCAACGGAATCAACCCTAACGACATCGAGACAATCGACGTTCTTAAAGACGCGGCTTCCGCCGCTATCTACGGTGCCCGTGCGGCAAACGGCGTGATCCTTGTCACCACTAAGCAAGGCAAGGAGGGTAAAATCTCTATCACTTACGACGGCTTCGCAGGTTGGTCAAACCCCTACCGTCGTCCCGGCAGCCTCAACGCCCAGCAGTATATGCAGGTGATCAACGAAACCAACTTTAACACTTATGGCACCCCTACCAACTGGGGAGCTTTGGTGCCTCAGGCTATTCTTGATAAAGTCAATAATGGCTGGAAAGGTGAAGACTGGTTTGACATCTATCGCAATAAAAATGCCTTCCAGCACAGTCATGCAGTGACAGTTGCCGGTGGCAACGAACGCAGCAAATTCTCAATTTCTGTAAACTACAGCGACCAGGAGGGTATCCTCGGTGGAAAGAACGCTTCAGACTACAAACGCTATGGCGGACGCATCAATTCCGAACACATCCTTCTCAAAAATGATGAGCACAGCATCATCACCTTGGGTGAGAATGTTTCTTACTGGTACCACTCAAGCCATGACCTCGCCGAAGGTAATGGCTACTGGAATATAATGCAGCCTGTATATGCCAACTCACCTCTTGTTCCGGCATTCCGTGAAGACGGCACACCAACCAACTTCTCTCAGGACGGAGCGGGATGGAGCTCGATGATATTCAACAACCCGTATGAGGGATTCATCAACGGTCAATATAGTTCTCTCAACCGAAGCCGCGACTTTGGTGTAGGCGCAACATTCTACTGGATTGTCGAGCCTATCAAAAACCTCAAATATCGCGGACAGATCAATACAGGCTACAGCGGCAGCAACTATAGGGGCATTACAAAACCTTATTCGGCAAGCTCCACATCGGCAAGCGCAAACTATGGGCTTGATCAGAACGCTACTCAAAGCTCAAGCATGTCGATCGAGAACACCATATCTTATGTGCTGCCCACGTTTGGCAAAAACAATATTGATGTGCTTATCGGTCAGTCTATCGAGAAGTCAAACTGGGCAACAAGCATGGCTATGACATTCAGCGATTCGCCGGACAATCTTAATTCTCTTGTAATGAATGGTTGGGATTTCACCATCCCGTCGAATATGGCAAACATGACCGGCTATAGCGGCTATGATAACCCAAAAGAAGGCAGAATCGCTTCATTCTTCGGACGTGTCAACTACAATTTCGATGAAAAATACTTGTTGACAGCCATTGTTCGCCGCGACGGAAGCAACAACTTCGCCCGCGGTCACCGTTGGCACACTTATCCATCTGTATCTGCAGGCTGGGTTATCACCAATGAAAAATTCATGGAGAATACCTACAACGTTTTAGACTTCCTGAAGATCCGTGCAAGCTGGGGTCAGAACGGCAACTGCCAGGTGGGCAACTTCTATTATCTCTCAAACATCGGCTTCTCTCCTACCGATTATGCCGATTATGGGTATAAGTTCAGCAGCGACATGCTTAATACCGTCAATGGAGTCTATCAGACCGGTGCATACGCAAAAAATGTTCCCAATGAAAACCTTACATGGGAAACATCGGAACAATGGGATCTCGGTTTAGATGCCCGTTTGCTCCAGAGCCGTCTTGCCGTGACATTCGACTGGTATATCAAGAAGACAAAAGACTGGCTGGTTCAGGCTCCCCTCAACGACGTTCTCGGCTATGAGGAGGCTGCAATGATCAACGGCGGTGACGTTGAGAACAGAGGTGTGGAACTCGGTCTGTCATGGAGCGACAACATCGGTGGAGACTTTTTGTATCATGTGAATGTCAACGCCGCCTACAACAAGAACAAAGTGACACGTCTTGCCACTTCTTCCGGTAAAATCGGCGACAACCTGAGCAGCAGCCTGTTTGAAAACTCTTCTTATGTTTCTTTGGTTGAGGTGGGACATCCGATAGGATATTTCAGCGGTATGAGCCATAGCGGTATCTGGCAGACTCAGGAACAGATTGAGGCTGCACGCGCCGAAGGACAGGCAGTTCTCCCGACTGCTCAGCCCGGTGACTTCATCTGGGATGACTACAACCATGACGGTGTAATCACTTTGGATGGAGACCGTCACGAAATCGGCGACCCGAATCCAGACTGGACTCTCGGTATCAATCTCGGGTTCAGCTATAAGGGTTTCGACTTCAGTGCTGCCGGTTCCGGTGCCTTCGGAATGCAGGCTATGCAGTGCTACCGCACAGCCCTCCTCGCCAACCAATATCTGAACTATACAGCAGACGTTCTTGACCGTTGGCATGGCGCCGGCACAAGCAACTCGGTGCCCCGTCTTGTAGTTGGCAGTGAAAACAATCAGTGGATATCCACCTACTATATGCAGAATTGCGACTACTTCAAACTTCAGAACATCACAATCGGTTATGACTTCGCAAACCGGTTCAAGACTCCGTTCCAGCAGCTTCGCCTCTATTGCCAGCTTCAGAATCTCTGCACTATTACCAAATATACAGGTGTGGATCCTGAAATCGGTTCAAACGGTGGCACCAACGCCAACTGGATACGAGGCATTGACACCGGACTCTATCCGTCAGCACGTTCATTCGTTGTCGGTGTGACTGTCAAATTCTAACCCATAATATCAAGAGAACCCAATATACTTATGAAAAAAAATCTTTTGATCACTTTAGCCGCTGTCGGGATGATCTCACTCACATCGTGTGAGGACTTCCTTGACTCGAACAACTATACAGAAGCAAACACCGGAAACTATCCCGCGGCAGCTTCCGACCTAAATAAAGAGTTGGCTGCACTCTACGGGGTGATGAACCAATATGCCAACGACCCATTGCAGACTCCCTGGTTTGTATGGAACATCATGTCAGACGACACCAACGGCGGAGGTGGCACCGGCGACATCGAGGCCCATGCAGTCGGCCATCTTATGACCAACAAGGATGAACTCTATAGCGCTGCATGGCACAATACATACGTCGGCATTGCCCGCGCCAACGCCATCATCTATTCGGTCGACACCTTCGACTGGTCGGGAAATGAAACAACCCGCAACCAGCTTCTCGGCGAGGCTTACTTCATGCGCGGACTCTTCTATCTCTGGGGCACACAGTTCTGGGGAGATATCCCCGCATATTGGGCTGCCGCGGCTCCCGATCCATGTCCGCAGGCGAGCGCAAAAGATGTCATATTCCCTCACATTCTTGCTGACTTCGTTTCAGCTTCCAACCTCATGACAAACGGCGCCACTACCTGGGGCGACGGTCATGCCATGAAAGGCACAGCGGAAGGATATCTCGCACGTGCATATATGTTCTATCAGGGATTCTATAACAAGGCTGGAGAACTTGCATCCGCTTCTCTTCCTGATATTGAGCTACCCGAACAGGAAGGGGTAAACGGCCCGCTTTCAAAAGCACAGGTTGTCTCTTACCTTGAAGACTGTATCAATAATTCCGGAGCCCAGCTTATTCCTGACTTCCGTCAGCTATGGCAATATACAAACGAACTGACTGCTCCAGACTATGCATATGTCAAGGATCTTGCCGATGCAGGTCAATATTGGGCTGGTAACGGCAACAAGGAACAGCTCTTCCAGGTGCAATTCTCCAATATAGCCACTTGGAACGGAACTGTTGCTATGGGATTTACAAATATGACAGCCCTCTATTGCGGTCTTCGTTGCGATGCCAACGAACAGGGCAAGGAGAATGGCGGACCGGAAACTCTTCCTTTCGGACAGGGATGGGGTCAAGCTGTATTCAACATGAACGCTGTCAACGAATGGCCTGCAACAGACCCTCGTAAGAAAGCTACAGTTCTTGACTGCGAAACCGAACTTCAGCAATTCGCATACACCACTTCCTGCTCTGAAGAAACCGGTAAATACAACAAGAAATGGATTGCTGTCACATGTAGCGAATCATCATGGTCAGACCATGCTAATGCATACACCTGGTGGGGAGTCTACCGTGTCAAAAACTCAACCGTGGCAAACTCTAACGGAAACTCTTTCCAGGGCGACCACTTTAACGACATTATCCTCCTCCGTCTTTCTGACGTGATGCTTATGCACACCGAGCTTACCGGCAACGCTGAAATGATGAACCGTGTACAGGCTCGTGCAGGCGTGGAAACAACCGGCTACTCCTGGCAGAACATCAAGAACGAACGCCGATGGGAGCTCTTCGGTGAGGGTGTACGCTTCAATGACCTGCGACGCTGGTCAGGCATCGATGGCGGTGAAACCTGCGAAGCAGCCATAGCTCTCGAGAAGCAGAACGGCTCGGCCGTAAACTACACCGGCCGCTGGACAACAATGCACCACGCATCGTCTTCCTGGGCAAAACGTTATGCAGTCACAAACGGTTTCCTCCCCATCCCTCCCGGACAGATCAATATTGTCAACAATCCTGAGGTGCTGAAGCAGAATGCCGGCTGGGGAACCGATGCAAGTGATTGGAATATGGCAAGCACACCTGTTTACTAATCCATTAAACTAAACTCGAAATGAAAAAAACACTATTGATATTAGGATTGGCAGGGATGCTTTTCACCTCCTGCGATCCCGTAATGGATGAAGGTAAATTCGTTTCAGAAACGATGACGTCTGAATCACTTTTGAACGGCGCTACTTTTGCCCAGTTCAATAAGGTGATTGCTGATGACGGCACTGAAAGCTACGTACCTGCTTCAGACGGTAACTATATCCAGTTTAATTTTCCAGGCGTGTCGGCTGTAAACGCCTACTACATGAAAAACGGGGAGAAGAAGACCCTCTCATACGGTCGTGCAGGTGCTATGATCTACTATCTCCCGTCGCGTGGCAGTGATCCTCAGCAAACTCTCTATTTCTCCTACCTTAATGCAGATGGCACAGAAGTGGTGGCAGAGAAACAATTCACCCTTCAGGTGGCACAAGCTCTTGATCCGGCTGTGAAAGTCCTCGTTTCCAACAAAGGCACAAAAAAATGGAAATGGATGCCTACAAGCACCAACGGCGGAGGTGTATGGGGCAACGGCGGATATCTTCCCGGAGAGCAGAACGGCAGCATTGACATCAACGGTGCCTGGTGGGGTTGCGGTGTAGAAGACGGTGATTGCGATGACACGTTCAGCGGGCAATCGCAACATGCAGGAGACCGGTATAATGATATAATCGGCGAATGCTACGCGCTCTCCTATATGGAATTCAATGAAGACGGATCTCTGACAGCATATAGCAATACAGGAGAAAAGATCAACGAAGGTTCATTTGCAATCAAGAACTATAATAACAACGAAATTACAAATGCCGACAAGTTCTCAAGAGGTACGCTCGAAACTTCAGAAGGAGCGATTCTTTGGCCCTTTGCCATAAATCAGGGAGGACTCCAGCCTACAGCATTTGAAATCGGATATCTTGATGTGTCTCGCATGGTGCTTATCTATGCTCCTGAAGGAACCGGAGGATGGGGTGAATGCACATGGTGGTCTTTCATGAGCGATGATGATCCTTCCGGTATCCTTGCATCCCACGACTGGCATTGGAAACCCACCAATGTGAATGGTGGAGCTGTTTGGGGTAACGGCGGATACATGGCTGGTTCACAAGACGGCACCGGAGCAATCAATGGAGGTTGGTGGGGATGCAGCGTTGAAGACAGCGATGCCGCCGACAAATTCAGCGGGCAGATGCAACATGCCGGTCCTGCTTATGTAGAAGGTGAGGAATATTCCACTTCAAAAATGGTCTTCAATGAAGACGAGGCGACACTCATAGTGTTTGGCAAAGACGGCAACCAGATCCGCCAGGGCTCGTTCTCCCTCGATATGACGCCCAATGCCGAAACCTTCAGCATCGGCACACTGAACACTTCCGAAGGTACAATTCTGTGGCCTTTCGCCATAAACCAGGATGGTCTTCAGCCCACGGCTTTTGAAATAGGATATTTAGGATCTGACGCTATGGTGCTCATTTATGCTCCAGCCGGCACCGGCTCTTGGGGTGAATGCACATGGTGGTCGTTCGGAAAGTAACTGACCGGATGCTCTTTAAGGATGCGCATTGATGCAATGCGCATCCTTTTTTAACGTTCTTGTTTTAAACAAACATTTATTTATCCATAAAATGAAAATATTTTTATATTTGTTGCTCACTCTTGTCTGCGGGTGCATCATAGGCTGCACAAACAGCAATGAAGGATATCGTATCAATGGAACAACTTCCCAATCAAGGCTTAACGGAAAAAAAGTCTTTCTTGTTCCTTACGGCACACGTGCTTATGAAGACAGCATAGGCGTGGATTCAACAATCATAAAAGATGGGAAATTCGAATTCCGGGGAAATAAGGGAGAATTTCTTGCCCGGGTAACAATTGATATGAAACATCGTCACGGCACTCAGGATCTGCTTATAGTGACAGAGCCCGGAGATATTTCTGTGGTTATAGACAGCGTATCGTCAGCTACAGGCACACCGCAGAACGAGGCGATGCAGTCCTGGAAAGATCTCAAAGAGAATCGCGATAGGGTACACTGGAATCAATCACAACACATCAAGTACCTTCAAGAACAAGGAGACACAGTCTATGCCAAATCGCTTGCCGATTCTCTAAGAAATTTCAACAATCATTTCATAGATCAAGTTCACGGCTTGATGCGGCAACTCGGTCCAGGCACGGCATACAATCTTCTTTTGCAAAGATATGGTGAGCCAAATCAATAAAATTGTCAGGATTGTCCAAAAGTTCAAATTTCCTCCAAAACATACAGTCAAGAGCCGTTTCTGCAAGATTTCCTAACGGCTCTTTTTATTCAATCTCCCTATTGCATAATTTGCCGATTATCCGTATCTTTGTTAAAAATATACCATTCAGACATCATGAAAAAAGAAACCCCGAATGGAAACGCTGCAAAAGGTGTTTTTAAGTCGCTTTTGAACCTTTCATCTGTCGTTTAGTCCGCTAAACTCCCTCTTCAAATTTCAAAATCGCCTCAAAATCTGACGAAGTTTTGGAAAAGAAAAAGTTTAAACAACTTCAATATAATAATTTACGAAGAATGACTAAAATTACTGTCAAAGATACGGTAGTCAACGTTGTAAAAGTCAACGGAGAAGACTATATATGTCTTACGGATATGCTTCGTGCAAAAGACGGGGATTTCTTCATAACGGATTGGTTACGTAACCGTAATACTTTGGAATATCTTGGAATTTGGGAAAAAGTATACAATCCTGATTTTAATTATGGCGAATTCGCCATAATTAGGAATCAATCTGGTCTTAACAGCTTCAAAATAAGCGTAAAGGAATTTGTCACCAAAACAAACGCTATTTCTCTACAAGCAAAAGCAGGCAGATATGGTGGAACGTATGCTCATAAAGACATCGCATTTGAGTTCGCAATGTGGATAAGCCCCGAGTTCAAAGTTTATATTGTTAAGGAATTTCAACGCCTAAAGGAAAAAGATCAGGAACTACTCGGATGGACTGCAAAACGAGAGTTGTCCAAAATTAACTACCGGATTCATACAGACGCTATAAAACATAACCTCATTCCTACTGAAATCACAAAAGCACAAACAAGCTTAATCTATGCCAATGAGGCAGATGTGCTAAATATGGCAATGTTCGGCATGACAGCAAAACAATGGCGAGATGCAAATCCTAACCTTAAAGGTAATATACGAGATTACGCATCCATTAATGAACTTATATGTCTTTCAAACATGGAAAACCTTAATGCGGTGTTTATAGAACAGGAACTCCCCCAACACGAACGATTAATTAGGCTCAATCAGATTGCAATCCATCAAATGACAGTACTGGAAAATGGAGAAATCAACAGGAAACTATTAAAATAATCCTTTTATCCTTTGAACTTTAATTGAGTTGCGAATTTAAAAATATACCATTCAGACATCATGAAAAAAGAAACCCCGAATGGAAACGCTGCAAAAGACTCATCAAGATATATCCATATCGGTATCTTTTCAGCTATCGCGGTAATCCTATACTATTTTTGGACAGTTCCCTATCGCGCAGCACTCAGCTACAGAGAACAGCTTCAGCTGTTCCAGACAACAAGCACATATTTCGAAGAACTAACAGCACGTCCCGGAGGTCCAGCCACTTATCTCGGTGAATTTTTCACCCAGTTTTTCAATAACTTCTGGATCGGAGCCGCTGTCATGACAGGGCTTTTGATCTCAGTCATGCTAATAAGCTATCTCATCTGCAATCGCTTTGCTCCATCAGCTCCGAAATCCACAAATCTTGCTCTTTCCATTATCCCCCTGATATCACTCATGCTGTTCTTGGGAAATCCTGATGTCACCTTGACTTTCGTAGTCGCCCTGTCAATTTCTCTTGCAGGATCATATCTCTTCACATCAATTAAAGCTAAGCCTACAACGACTGTTCTCTCATATTCAATGATGATAGCAGGCACAACCCTCCTATATTGGCTCGCCGGAGCTGTAACAATTATATTCACTTTCCTTATAACAGCATATGCTTTTAAAGCAAATCATAAATCAATTGCAAACAAAATAATTTTTGCAACAGTTTCTTTGATATGCCTCGCCGCAAACGTATATATCCGGTCACTTTTCCTACCCTATCCCCTAAGCTATCAACTTATCGGGATAGGATACACAATGATGCCGGACAGGCTTGATGTATGGCAGATAATAGTTGAAGCTCTTTGTGTTTTTGTTCCAATCCTGGCTGCATTATTTGCTAAGCTACCGAAAAAAATCACTATCCCCGCTCTGATAAGCGTAGAAATTTTAGCAGCCATAATCCTTTATCCCAAATCTTACGATAAAGCCACCTACCGGCTGATAGATTATGACTATATGGTCAGGGCAAACGACTGGGAAGGGATTCTCAGATATTCAGATGAACATGACCCGGATCTCCCGCTCAGCGTCAGTGCTACCAATCTTGCCGCAGGAATGACCGGACAACTTGACTGCCGGGCGTTCGATTATTATCAACACGGGACAGAAGGTCTGATTCCACCGTTTGCAAAAGAAACCCTTTCTTCCTGGACCACCGGGGAAATCTTTTTCCAACTCGGAATGGTCAACAGCGCACAACGCTTCTATTTTGAAGGGATGGAGGCGATACCAAACTACAACAAGAGCGGCAGAGCTGTCAAGCGTCTTGCCGAAACCGCCATAATTCGGGGAGAATACTCTCTGGCGAAAAAATATCTTTCAATGCTCCAGAATACCATTTTCTATAAAAAGTGGGCGCAACGGAATCTTGACCTCATCAAAAATCCCGACAACGTGAAAAACCATCCGTTATACGGCACTCTCAGCAGGAGAATGATTGATGAACAATATCTCTTCAGCGAAAGTGAGCTTGATAAAACATTAGGACAACTTTTCCTTAAAGACTCAGGAAACAATCTTGCAAAACAATATCTGATTCTATACCCTTTGCTGCAACGCGATCTCAATAAATTCGCACAATATATGGGAGTGATTGCCGAAGTCCAGCCAAAATATAATCCTCTGTTGGCACAGCAAGCTTTGGCGTTTATCTCAATGAAAAACGGGCAACCGATACCAACAAATATTGTACCCCCTATGGTGGAACAGTCGCTGCGCAACTTCGCACAGGCATGGACAAGCAAAAATCCATCACTGATCGAACCTCACCGTCGCTCTCTATTCTACTATCTCCTCTCGGAAGAATAAACAGACCGATCAAATCTCTTTTTTTGTTGTGTGACCGTCACACAGTGACGGTTGCCGCAGATTCAAATATCTAAACAAGGACAAAAGAACCTAACCGATGACTAAATACAAAATATTCTCCATATTGATCATCCTCACTCTTTGGGGATGCGGCAACAAACCGCATAATCCGGAAAAGGTGAATGCATTGCCACCCATATTCCCGGACTATGTTGACGTCACGATACCGGCAGGAATCGCTCCACTAAATTTCGCCGTTGTCTCCGATAATGGCGAGGTGGAACGTGTGGACGTAACTGTCAAAGGTGCCGATGGCTATAAACTACATACCAACGGAAAGTATGCGAAATTTGATATTGACAAATGGCATAAACTAACCGAAGAAAACAAAGGAAAAACGCTCACTTTGACAGTCTGCGCCAAAATAGACGGGAAATGGATACAATATGGTGACTTCCCAATCAACATAAGCAACTATCCTCTCGACCAATGGGGGCTCACCTACCGACGTATAGCACCGGGATATGAAGTCTACAGTAAAATGGGTATTTATCAGAGAGATCTCGGCAATTTTGAGGAGTTCCCAATTATTGAAAATACGATGACTGACGGTCAGTGTTATAACTGCCACACGTCAAACCGTACGAATCCGAAAGACTTTGTGTTTCACGTGAGAGGGGAACATGGCGCCACTATGGTGTCTAAGGATGGCAATTGCACTTGGCTAAAGGCATCCAACGACACACTAGGCGGTTCAATGGTCTATCCTTACTGGCACCCCTCGGGAAGATACTGCGCATTCTCAACCAACCAGACCCGTCAGGGATTCCATATTTCCGGACAAAAGCGGCTGGAGGTATTCGATATGTCGTCTGACGTGCTTGTATACGACACAGAGAAGAATGAGATACTCCTTGACTCTCTCCTCAACACAAACGCGTGGTCGGAAAACACCCCCTCTTTTTCTCCAGACGGGAAATGGCTATATTTCACCACCTGTCTCCAGCAGGAATACCCCCTGCACCATAAGGACGAGAAATACAATCTTTGCCGCATATCTTTCGACGAGACTTCCGGACGTTTCGGATCTCAGGTCGACACTATCTTCAACGCTGTCGCTATGGATAAAAGCGTCACCTGGCCTCGTCCTTCATATGATGGGAAATATATCCTGTTCACCCTTTCCGATTACGGTTATTTCAGCATCTGGCATAAAGAATCCGACCAATGGATACTCGACTTAACCACGGGAGAGGCACGCCCCATCGAAGAGATCAACAGTTCTGAAGCCGACAGTTTCCACAACTGGAGCGACAACAGCCGTTGGATGGTTTTCACATCACGCCGCCAGGACGGACTTTATTCTCATCTCTACCTTACATCTATCAACGACAATGGCAGATTCTCAAAGCCTTTCCTTCTGCCTCAGCTCAATCCGGAACAATATTACCGACAGTCGCTTTACTCTTTCAACACGCCCGACTTCACAAAATTCAAGGTAGAGCTGAACAGTCGCGAAGCTATCGACGCCGTAATGTCTGACGAGAGAATCCCGGTTAAAGTCAAATAACTCCTTTCGCAAATGACTCGTAAAAACATCTTCCAATACATATGCCCTCTGTTAACATTCTTCGGAATATGGATGTTTCTATGGCTGATGTGCCCGCAATATCTCCTCTACCACGAGCAAAACCAGCTTTTCCTTTTCTCCGGAAGCTATTTCACCGACAGCATATCAGTCCCCGGAGGGATGGCTGATTATCTTTCGGAATTTATAGTGCAGTTTTATTATGTACCACTTTACGGGGCAATGCTCACCGCTTTTGTCCTTACATTATCGCAGGTGTTTTCCGGTCTCGCATTCCGCAGATGTGATATAGCAAAGACCGCCTTTCCCCTCTCCGCAATCGCGCCACTCCTTTATACAGGTGCGATGTCTGACGAAAACATTCTCCTTTCATTTGCAGTCGCAATGGCGCTGACCACTCTGTTTATATATCTTGCAACTCTTCCCGGAAACCTGTCCACTCTGACATGCTCAATTACATTGATCACCGGCTTTGTCATACTTTATTGGATTGCAGGACCGATCGCGATAGCTTTTGTAATCGCCGCCGCGATATTGCACCGCCGTCCAAAAGCCGTCGCAATATGTATCCCTGTAGCATTTATCATTGTGTCGGCTATACATTACACCCTTTTTGAACAGTATCCACTCAGCCGTATGCTGAAAGGATTGAATTATTACCGTGTCCCCGAGATCTACCCAAGCATATTATTTGTCATTACCGGTGTAATATCGCTTTTGCCTCTCATCTCATTGGTAAAAGCCCGTCCTCACCGGCTATTGGCTTATGCATCGGAAGCTACCGTTGCCATTTTCGCGGTAATCTATATCCCACTTTCATTCGACAAACCCAAAAGCGATATCCTCGCTTACGACTCTCTCGTCAGACAGCAACGATGGCACGACATTATTGAAAAAGCACAAAAGGAAAATCCGACCGACTTGTTTTCTTTACAGGCTGTAAACCTCGCACTTGGCATTACCGGGCAACTGACGGAAGCCATGTTCCGCTACAATCAGAACGGTGTGGAGGGGCTCATCGGGAAAGACCGCCTTGACAACACAACTCAACTCGTCACTGCTGAGGCACTTTACCACCTGGGTCTTACAAACATTGCTTTCTCCACGACCTTCGACCTGCAGGAGTCAATTATGAACGACCGTAAGAGCGGTCGCCTCATGAAACGAATGGCTGAATGCATGATCATAAACGGGAATTATAAAGTCGCAGCCAAATATATAGGGATACTCCGCAACAGCCTGTTTTATGCCGGATGGGCGCGCCGGGCAGAGACACTGCTCGAAAACGATAGTGCCGTGAATGCTCATCCTGTCTATGGGCAGTTGCGGCGCAACGCATTCTGCAAAGAGGCTTTTTATGACCACACCCAGATTCATAAAATTCTGGCGATGCTTGCTCTCGGCAACGGCGGCAACAATTATTTGGCTTGGCAATATTTCTGTGCGGCTTCAATGCTTGGCGGGGACCTCGCAACTCTTATAGGCATTTACAACTCTTCGCCGGGTCAATACAGCAAAATGCCTATTCCTCGCCATGTTCAGGAAGCAATCGCAATGTACTGGACATTCAGTCACCCTACATTTGAAGGGGTGCCCTTCCCATTGAGCCAAGATGTCAAACAGCAGACTGCAGCTCTGGCTCAAGCCGTAATGAAAAACAAGAACAATCCGGCGGCATGGCAAAAAGCCGCACCCGGAACTTATGGATTGTATTTCATTAACAAATCATATTACGGCAACCAACCGGAACCGTCCATTAAATACCAACCGACACATGAATAACCGCATGAAAACATACCTATATATTTTCATATTCGCAATCCTTGCATCATGCTCTAAGGAAAGACCTCCGCATATGGCACCTTCCGCTGACAGTCCGGACATCTTCCCTGACTACACTGATGTGACCATTCCTGCCGGAATAGCGCCGATGAATTTCAATATTTCCGGTGCAGGGCAAGTCTATGTAAAAGTCACAGGGGGTATTGAGGGTGAGATGGAATCTTTCGGGGAATGGGCTGATTTCAACGAGAAAGAATGGCATCTTCTTACTGAACGCAATATCGGTGCGGATCTCACTTTCGATGTAAGCGTAAAAGATAAAAACGGACATTGGAAACGCTATGCACCATTTGTCATGCATGTCAGTGACATTCCCCTTAAAGATTACGGGATCGTATATCGGAAGATTGCGCCCGGTTATCAGACATTCAGCAAGACCGGCATATATCAGCGGGAGCTATCTTCATTTGAGGAGACAGCGGTTCTTGAAGAAACAGCAGTGGAAGGGAAATGTCTTAACTGCCATTATTCAAATCGCGGAAGAAATGACCAATTCACTTTACACATACGCGGGAAAAACGGAGGCACAATACTGAACTCCGGTAGCAATCTCACTTATCTGAACACCAAGACTCCTGAAACTGCCGGAAACGCCACCTACGGCTATTGGCATCCCGACGGAAGATATATTGCGTTTTCTGTAAACAAGATTGTTCAGAATTTTTATCTCGACAAAGAGCACAACATCGAACCTTGGGACGTAGTATCCGACATTGTTGTATACGACTCGGAAACCAACCGGATCATCACATCTCCCCTTGTGGCTACTCCTCGTTGCGAGACCACTCCGGCATTCTCCCCCGACGGAAAGAAAATCTTTTTCTGTCTGGCTGATTCAGTATCTATGCCCGGAGATTACAGACAGCTTAAATATAGCCTTTGCAGCATTGATTTCGATGTGAAGACGGAATCTTTCGGCACAAGGATCGACACTCTGATCTGTGCCGATTCCATCGGCAAGAGTATAAGTCTCCCCAGACCCTCTTATGACGGACGTTTCCTGATGTACAATATGACTGACCACGGCACCTCTCCCATACATCACGCCGACGCCGACCTGTGGATTATGGATCTGTCTACAGGGGAATCGAGATGCCTCACAGAAGTCAACAGCGATTTCAGTGATGCCTACCACAACTGGAGTCCCGGAGGGGGATGGTTTCTATTCAACAGCAAACGGCGTGACGGCATGTATGGTAACCTTTATTTCTCTTGTATCGGTACTGACGGGAAAGCCACAAAACCCTTCATGTTGCCGCAACGTAATCCCGAACAATATTATGACGAGGCTTTGCATTCATTCAACGCACCCGATTTCATCACTGATAAAATCAACCTCGATATGCCTCACATTCGCTCTATGGTAAAAAACAACGAGATCGTAAATGTGAGTGTAAAAAAATGATTTCCTCAAAATGTCGAAAACAAAATTCATAATAATATCAGTAATCTGTCTGGCATGTTGCGTCGTTCTCGCCACATTCTATGCCATGGCTTATCCTTCACATCTTTTGTGGCAGGAACAAAACCAGATTTTCCTGAACACTCCTTCTTGGATCGCCACATACTTCGCCAAACCGGCATGGCTCGGGTGTCTCTCGGGCGACTGGCTAACCCGGTTTTACATTAATCCCATAGTCGGGGCTTTAATACTGACCCTTGTCATTGCTTACTGCACTGCCTGTTTTGCAATAGGAATCCGCAGATTGCTCCCTGCCGGCGCCTCATTATTGCTTACCGTTTTTTTAGCCATCCTGCTTGTGGCATTTTCGATGTCCGCATCTACAACCCTGGAATTCTATATCTGTGTGGCGGGTGGTGTCTCATTGGGATTGCTGAAAATAAAGATACCGTTGAGGAAAGACAATTGTCTTGACATATCTCCGGTTTTAGTGATTGCCTCCTATTGGGCTTTCGGTTTCGCCGCCTTAATCACCTCTGCGTTTATAATAGCGTTTACACTCAAGCGAGACTTCCATAACCGGGGAAACAAATATTGGTGGTTATCCATCCTATGTACTGTTTCTTTAGCGATGGCAACGCCAGCCTTTTTTTGCAAATCATATGCTCTTCCATATACAAAAGCCATCCTTTACCCCGGTATAGCCCGCCCTTCTCTTCCAAATTTCGAATATGAAGAACGCCTTGCCATTTCAGACTCTTTCTATCGCAAAGATTATGAGAAGACAAAGCGACTCGCTCTCAAGGCAGGTTCACCAAACGAAATTTCAGCATTCTATTATTACCTTGCGAGCGCATTGCAAGACTCACTCCCTGACAATCTGTTGAAATATGATATAAGAAATCTCGGCACACTTACCACGATCGGAGAAGACACCCCTCTTCCGGTCATCGATATGATGAACGACCTATATTATGAAGCGGGCGATATGACATACGCTGAACGTGCAGCCATGATGCGGAACGTGTTCTCACCCCGTAACCGCAACGTGAGGATGATAAAACGTCTTGCAGAAATCAATCTCGTGAGCGGCGACACTCTTGCCGCACTTAAATATCTGCGGATCCTTGACCGCACGCATGCCTATGCGGACTGGAGCAAACGGCACACACCGGGAAACATGTTGCCGGAAGTTGAAAAAGACATACTTCGGCGTCGAGATCTTTCAAACGGTAAAGACAATATCCGTCTGGGAGACAACTGCCGCAATATTCTCCTGGAACTTCTTGAATCAAATCCCCGCAACATTCTCGCTCTTGATTATCTGCTCTGTACAGACCTTCTTCTGAAAGACATGGATACTTTCAAGATGGATTATGACAAATACTGCATGGAGAGAGGGGCGCCACGTTACAAAAAACTTTATCAGGAGGCGCTTATGATTTATCTTGCAGGAACCGGTGCTTCCGACGATGAATGGGACAAGTATATTGTACCTGATCAACTCGTGGAATCATTCCACAATTACAGCAATCAAAGAGGCAATCCTGCTTTCAGAGACTCATATTGGTATTATTTCGACAAACAATGACAGCAATAATGAAAACCAAATACTTCCTGATGGTGGCATGGGCTCTCCTGTTGGCAGCATGTACCCCATCTCCTAAAAACGTCAGTGAATCTGACGCATTTCCCAATATATATCCTGATTATATCGGAGTTACAGTGCCGGAAAATATAGCACCTCTTAATTTCCTGTTGCGCGACAGCTGCAGGGCGATTCTCGTCACAGCTTCGGCCGGAGACTATGAAATAAAATCACATAGTAACGGAAATGAAGTAGTCTTCGACTTTCAGGAGTGGAAGAAACTTATGAATGAAGCAACGGGACAAGAAATATCCCTGACTGTCACCGCACTTCAGGGAGAAGACTGGATAAAATACAAATCTTTCAATATCGCTGTTTCTGAAGACAAGATCGATCCATATCTGACATATCGACTGATCGAGCCGGATTATGAGGTATTTTCACGACTCCAGATTATGGAACGAAACGTGGAAGACTTCTCAGAACGGGTGCTATGCGACTATAACGCCGTAGGCAACAGATGTATGAACTGCCATACTCATGCACCAGGCGACGGAGACCTGTCCTTTTTATATGTGCGCGGCGAAGGGGGCGGTATGGTGCTCAACGACCATGGCAAACTGCGTCTGCTGAATTTCAAGACCAACGATATGGTGTCCGGCTCTGTATACGCACAGTTTGATCCCACGGGGCGTTATATTGTGTTCTCCACCAATGTGATCATACCTGCATTTCATTCACGTCCGGACAAACGGCTGGAAGTGTTCGACACAAAATCCGACATTTATGTCTACGATTTGCTACAAGATAAAGTGTTGCGTTCGCCGCTTCTCGCCGACTCTGCAAAATTGGAGACTTTTCCGACATTTTCGGCAGATGGAAAAAGCATCTACTATTGTGTGGCAAAAGGTCCTGTCAGGCAATCGGCAATCGACAGCATCCATTACAGCCTTTGCCGCATCGGGTTCGACTCAAAACTTGGAGAGTTCGGCTCGTCAACGGATACCATAATCCCGGGGTTGCCGGGGAAGAGGAGCGTCAGTCATCCGAGGGTATCTCCCGACGGCAAACGTCTACTATATACAGTATCTGATTTCGGGACATTCCCGATATGGCATCGAGAGTCGGATTTGCAGATGGTTGACCTCGTCTCCGGAGAGACAGATAGTCTCAGAATGGTCAATAGCCCTATGAGCGACACATACCACAGTTGGTCATCAACAGGAAGATGGTTTGTTTTTGCCAGCAAGCGTGACGACGGTCTGTATGGGAAACCATATTTCGCACACGTCTCCACAGACGGCAAAGTTTCCAAACCATTTCTACTTCCACAGAAGTCTCCCTCTTTCTACGATTACAATCTGAAATCATTCAACGTGCCCGACCTCGGGTCTGTTCCAGTGTCATTCACTCCCGCAGGTGTGGCTGAAGCAATGACAAAACGCGAATAAGACGGAAGCAATTAATACATAACCGGATAAAAACATGATTAATTCAATTGCGAAATGATCACGACAAAAACAATAACGGCTTCGGATGGAAAGCGCGAAGCCCATACCATAATAACAATCGACAACCCTACCCTGACATTTGAACAGCAGCTCCATGAGATACTTACGCAATATGAAGAGGCAAAGGAATCTCTCGGGCAAACGATGCGCCCTGTCTTTCGCCGCTGGTTTCTTAGCGATGCCGTCAACCAGCAGCCCATGTTGCCTGACGACGGGGAATGCGCCACTTCAGTTGTGGAGCAACCTCCCCTCAACCTTACCAAGGCTGCCCTTTGGGTATGGTTTATTGAAGACGCGGTGGTGAAACGTGACGACGACGGCAGATTCACCGCGGAGGCGTTCGGTCACTCACATATTTTTGAGGGGGGAGGCAACCGTCCGGGAATGGATCCTTTCCATGCAATGCTTTTCATGCTTACCTCTACTAATGAGGCGCTTGAACAAAGGGGCGGGAGCCTCCTTGAAAGTTGCGTACGCACATGGATATTCGTACAGAATGTTGATGTCGATTATGCAGAAGTGGTCAAAGGGCGCAACCAGGCTTTCGGGGCATTGGGTCTCACAACAGACACAAGGTTTATAGCCAGCACCGGTATCGGCGGAAGACAGGCTGACCGCACATCCGCCGTCATGCTCGATTCCTATTCTGTGCTGGGGCTGAAAAAAGACAGCATGCGGCAGATCAATGCCCCCGATCATCTGAACCCCACATATGAATATGGCGTGGCTTTTGAAAGGGCAACAAGTGTGGATTATGACGATCGCCGCCACCTTTTCATTTCAGGGACAGCAAGTATCGACAACAAAGGGCGCATCGTATCACCCGGTGATATCAGGAAACAGACTCTCCGCATGTGGGAAAACGTGGCGTCGCTTCTTAATGCCGCCTCTTTCGATTGGGAAGATGTAGGACACATAATTGTCTATCTTCGCGATCCTGCCGACTACACAGTAGTCAAAAATATGTTTGAAGACAGGTTTCCAAACATACCTTATATAATTCTCCATGCTCCGGTCTGTCGCACGGGATGGCTTATTGAGATGGAATGTATGGCTATGAAAAAGATTTAAGCTACTATGCGGAACAAACTTAATTTGATTGCAATGACCCGATTTATTAAGTATTTTACTATCCTCTTCACGGCTGTGGCACTCGCCGCTTGCGGTAATAAGGATGATGACGGACCGGGCTTTGTTATCCCGGAATATCCTGATACAGAAAACTGTCAGGAACCACTCAATATCACAGCCACAGAAATTGCTGCCGATATGTTTACCGGCATCAACATCGGCAACACTATGGAAGCGATAAATAATGGAATGCCTTCAGAAACGGCTTGGGGAAATCCAAAAGTGAACGAAAAATATATCCAGGGTCTCAAGGATGCCGGATTCAACGCAGTACGTATTCCTTGCGCCTGGAGTGGACATATTATTAATCAGACATACTACACGATCGACCCTTCATGGCTCGATCGCGTAAGTGAAGTGGTAGGTTGGATAGTAAGCCGCGATATGTATGCCATCGTCAACATCCATTGGGACGGCGGATGGCTTGAAGAGAATGTCAACACTGCAAGCAAAGATAAGGTAATCCCGAAGCAGAGAGAGCTTTGGACTCAGATTGCCAATAAACTGAAAGGTTATAATGAGCGACTTCTGTTTGCAGGAACCAATGAACCATACCAAAGCAGACAAAACGAATTTACTGCATCTGAAATGAATGTGTTGCTTGAATACGAACAGACATTCATTGATGCAGTCCGCGCCACCGGAGGCAACAACCTGAAAAGGACTCTCATAGTGCAAGGTCCTGCAACGAGCATAGATCTTACGGTAAAACTAATGTCAAGACTTCCTGTCGATAAGGTGCCTGACCGTATGATGGCGGAAATTCATTTCTATGATCCTTGGAATTTCTGTGGAATGGAAAAGGATGAAAGCTGGGGCAAAATGGCATATTTCTGGGGCGACCGGAATTTTATTGCCGGTTCGGATCGGAATTCCGATTGGGGAGGAGAGGAATATATGAAACAACAGTTCGACAAGATGAAAAATATGTTTGTCTCCAAGGGGATTCCGGTCATAATAGGTGAATACGGTGCGATTACAGATCATTCAAATGCCCTTTCTTCCAAAGAAGAGAAACAGAAGCATCTCGCATCTCGGGCTTATTTCAACAGGTGTGTGTCGCAATATGGCAAAGAACGGGGACTCGTGCCATTCCTTTGGGACACCGGTGAAATCTTCAACCGCAACACCGGGAAAGTGAAAGCGACAGAAATTGTAAACGCCATCATGGAAGGTTCTCGTGAAGGCGTCTACCCTTACTGAAATCTAAATCTTCTCTTAATTTGCGTCAAGCCAATTCAATTATGGCTTGACGCTTTTTCTATTTGGCAATCTCTGTTATCCAGCCATCAAGAGAACGTAAGATGGTAGAGAAATTTGCACCTATTAATATTTTGGTTCTCTCATCCACATTAAATACATCCGCATATCGTCTTTCTTTAATTTGGCTGAGCGCTTTTTCAGGGGTTGAATCCAGTTTAAATTCAAATATGTATATATAATCGGAGGTAAATATCTGCATGTCACATCTTCCCGCAGAGCTATGTACTTCCGTCCTTACTTTGAATCCCAACATCTTTCCGATCACAGCCATCATATTTTGGAAATGAATCTCCTTATTCGGTTCCTGCTCGGAATTTGTGTCGGAAAGAAGACTCTGAAGTCTTGTCATAAATCTATCGGCATTCCCATGCATTATGTCTTTTACAAATTCACGTGTATCAAACACTGATGAAGCGTCGCTTATATGAAAAAATTCATCTGCCAGTGAACCCCAGAAACCTTCCGACACCTCTTTATTTGGAAATCCCAATACATACTCATTCTCACTTTCATCATATGATTTTATAGTCAGATAACCTGCTTGATACAACAATGGCACCAAATCACGGCTTAAATTGGTGATATTGCTTAAAGCCATCTCATTTCTTCGTTCCCCCTCAAGCTTTTCCACCCTGAAGCTATCGG
>CAMTMX010000021.1 GCA_947073495.1 uncultured Porphyromonadaceae bacterium | reverse complement strand
TTTAATACTGTCTGGGTCATTACTTTTAGTTTCTACAAAAGTAGTCTTATTTTATTAAATAACAAAATAAGAGAAGTAATTTTTCGGTCTCAGTGTTTTTTGACGACCAGAGAAGGAGAGTAATTTTGAATGTTGAATTTTGAATTGATTATTTGGAGGTGTTTATTCTGAGCGCTGCTTTTAGGTAGCGGTTTGTTTCTTTTGACGCGATCAGGGCGGAGCGGATCCGAGTGTCGTAGGCGGTGTATTCTTCCTGCGTGAGGAAAGGAACTCCACTAATTAATAATGAGGACAAAGCCTTCGTTAATTCATAATGCATAATGCATAATGCATTATCGGGTTGTTGGGTCGCTGGTCGTTGGTATGTGCTCACTTCGTTCACACCACACTCAAGATTTGGATCTGGGGGTGTTGCGCACGTGGGGGAATAGCACATGACGGATTGGGTATTATGAATTGAATCAAGGTAGTGGCGGTGGTTTTCGAAGAGGGTCTGTTTGTAGCGGGACTCGTTGCGGGTCTCGAATGACCAGAGGTCGGTGGTGAGCAGGGTGCTCACACGATTTAGGGTGTCGTAGTCGCTAAGTTCGTCGAGAGATGCTCCATAACGGAACTGTTTGTGCCATCTGTCTATGCACACGCTTTCCCATTGTAATGGTCTGCCGAAGTATTTTGGATTACGACGGTCGATTTCACGCGAGATGGTGTGCCGGAGGGCGTATTGGTCTACTGTCTTGTCGCCACGAATGTATGACTCGAATGCGTCAAGACGGTATTTGTCGAGTTTGGCAGCGCTTGCAGCCTGATTGAAGGCGATCAGGTGGAGTGGTTCGTAATAACCCGTAACGGTCATTGCATCGCCACAGCTCATTGAATCGAGGACCGTGTCAGCTCTAAGGAGCCATTTTTTTGCCTGGGTCTTGCACGTGGTTTTGAACTGACCAGGCTTGGAATACCGGGCGAGTATCAATTCGGCAGAGCCGGCGATGTCGGCGATATCGGTGAAGTTTACTTCGTCTATGTTCAAGATATCATACATGCGTTTTTACGACCAGGTACCAGAGTTCTTTTTTTACGTCCAAGTACCAAAGTTCTTTTTTTACGTCCAAGTACCAAAGTTCTTTTTTTACGTCCAAGTACCAAAGTTCTTTTTTACGACCAAATACCAGAGTGCGTTTTTTACGACCAGGTACCACAGTTCTTTTTTACGTCCAGGTACCAGAGTTCTTTTTTACGTCCAAGTACCAAAGTTCTTTTTTACGTCCAAGTACCAAAGTTCTTTTTTACGTCCAAATACCAGAGTACGTTTTTACGTCCAGGTACCAGAGAACCAAGGTAATTTTGAATTTTGGATTTTGAATTGATAATGTTCTATGGATCTTTGGTCTTTAACCTTGTTCTTTGGGGACTGGTCTATCCCGGCTGGTATTTGGTCTAGACTTTTGTCAGGAGGTCGGGGTGAATGAACGGGAGCATGACGAGGCATATGCCTTCGATCTTTACAATCACGTGCTTGTTTTTCTTCACGCGTTGCACGCTTCCTTCGTAGCCTTCGAATGGTCCACCGGTGACTCTTACCCTCTCCCCTTCTTTAAAATCTTGTTTCTTGAAGATTTCGCAGCGGGTGGTGTCGTCAGCCGTCAGAAGTTTAAGCAGGTAAATTTGCGATTCGGGGATCACCTGTATCTCGTTGTTTTTTGGATAACGGTATATCCAGAACGGTAATGAGAGTTCCGGATGCAGGCGTCCTGCCGTTTCGAGTTGCAGTGCGTTTTGGACGGTAGTTTTTATGAAAACAACGTGCGGTATAATTGCCCTTGTGCGCTTTGCACCTGTAGAGGAACGAACAATATCTGTCGGGAAGAATACTTCTTCACACACAGGCGATAGTGCTTCTTCCGCACGGAAGTCTTTTCTTGTCTTTATGGCGAACCAAGGCATCTCTCGGGTTAATTAGTAATTTGTAATTAGTAATTAGCAATTTAAGTTTCGCAAGCTCACTTAAGATTTGAAGGTTAAGGGGTTAAAGGGTTATATCTATAGATAATATCTAACGAAGCCGGATATCTTTCCATAATAGGGGATTAACCTTTTAAACTTCTAACCTCATAACCCTCAACTTCCGCTTGTGAAAGTTGAATTGGTGATGGGGAGTTGGCACGTCATTTCTTCCTGCATGGCAACGGATTGTGGTCTTCGCCATGCATCAAGGGCAACCGCCGGTCTGCTTACGCTTCCGGTCGGCGGGACGAGCCTATACAGGTGCTTTCCCGGTGGTTGTTGGGGGCTGACAAGTGGTGTCAGCAGGGAGTCGGGATTAAGTGTCTCTTGGTAAGAGAGACTTAAAGTTTTTAGTTGACTGAAGATTAGTTATTTATGAATTGCAAAAACACTGATTTAGTAAACATTTTACGAACAATGACAATATTGATAATTATTTCAATTCTTAAAATTTGATGTTTATCAGAGAATTTAGTAACTTTGCAATTGATTTAAGTCTCTCTTACCAAGAGAGACTTAATTTTTTATAACAGGGCGTCAGAGTTTTTTAATAAACAAAAGAACAAAAGAACAAAGGGTGAAGACCAAAGAACCCGAGTTCTTACGACCAGATACCAGAGAACCTATGTTTTTTAAACATAAGGACAAAAGAACATAAAGGGAAAGACCTGGGGCAAAGGTAATTTTGGATTTTAAATGTTGAATTGATAACAGACGGACCTTTATTAATTAGTAATTAGTAATTAGCAATTAGTAATTAGTAATCCCTTTATTAATTGCAATTAGCATAATGAAAAGGCGTGCAGAATGATCTGCACGCCTTTTTTGCTCCCTAAACAATTCAACTTTCCCATGTGAAAGTTGAGGGTTATTGGGTTATTGGATTAAAAGGTTAAGATTCAGTTTGAAAAGATATCCGATGTAAATATAACCCTTTAACCTATTAACCCTTTAACCCTCAGCTATCTTTGATAGTTGAATTAGTTGGATTCCACGCCTTCCATGATGACCTGGATACGATTTTTACCGTTGTAGAGGTTTTTCATGAATTTGTTGAGATCCTCAAGAGTAACGCTTTCGATTGCCTCACGTTCCCCGATGACGGTGTTGAATCCGCGGAGATGTGCGAGAATACCGTTTGCCCAGTAGTTGTTCTTTTCCACGTTGATCT
Source organism: uncultured Porphyromonadaceae bacterium (assembly GCA_947073495.1). Taxonomy (GTDB): domain Bacteria; phylum Bacteroidota; class Bacteroidia; order Bacteroidales; family Muribaculaceae; genus Lepagella. The sequence goes on along the minus strand of CAMTMX010000021.1, from coordinate 37,318 downwards.
CATGCTGCTTGAGCATAGCCTCTTTCACTTTGTTGAATCTGTCGGCGTTAGTCCCTTCGTTGAGAAGCTGCATGAACTCATCCTGCGCACGCTTGATGAGCTGTGCCTGCTGGTCTTTGTTGGTCTGGAAGAAGTAGATCAGGTTCCATTCGCCGTTGTTGGGATTCATTGAAGCACCGACCGAAGCGCCGTATGTGCCACCTTCCTCTTCACGAAGCGTCTCTGTAAAGATGATGTCGAGGATATCACCCATCATTGAAACCATGATGTCGTTCTTCATCTCATAAGGGACATTATTGTCGCAGTAGAGGTCGTAAACCCATGTGGAAGGGGTGCCCATCTGCTGCTTGAACTCGTTGACCACGTCGCCTTTCTTAGTCTCAATCTTAGAAACTTCCTTTACCTTCCTTGGTGCGGCTGCGGGGAGAGTGGCAAGATATTGCTCCATGAGAGGCTTGAATGTCTCGACATCGATGTTGCCCACGAAGATAAATGTATAGTCGGCGGCATTTGAGAGAAGCTGATGGATCATATTGACCATCTCGGGATAGTTTGCAGCCTCGATTGTAGCGAGAGTAGCCTGATTGGTGAGAGGATTGTTGTCATAACGGGTCTTCGCCACCTGTCCGAAAAAGATGTTCTGCGGATTTTTGTCGGCGTTGGCATACTGCACCTTGAGGGATTCAAGAGCCACATTGTATGCCTCCTGATCTTCAGACACGTTTGTAAATGCAGTGTAGACCAATTCCATGAGAGTGGGAAGGTCTTTCACAGTAGAGGAACCACTTACAACATCAGTATAATTGTTGACACCGACGCCTACACCCACCTGTTTGCCTGTGAGATATTTGGTCAAAGTCTTGGCATCGAACGGCCCCATCTTCGACTTATTGAACGCCAAGCTAAGCAAAGCAAGATTAGCCGCCTGATCGGGAGAGAATGTACGCAGACCTCCTTCACGATATGCGTTCATCATGATCTGGTCACCAGCGAAATTGGTGGGTTTTACAACCACCTTCACGCCATTTGAAAGAGAGAACTCCTGATAGCCGTATTCCTTGTTTTCCGAAGTAGAAACGATTTTGCCGGGAGCAGGGAGCTTGGCGATGAGGGGTTCGTCGACAGTCTCGTCAATATATGCCTCATAGTCTGCGTTCATGGCATCCTTGATAGTCTTTATCATGACATCTTCAGCCACAATCTCGAAACCTTCCTGATCGGGCTCAGTGGTCACAACGACCATATTATCCGAAGTGAGGAGCCCTGCCACCATCTGGTTGATAGCCTGGATAGGAATTGCGGGGAGCACCTGCTTTGCCAATTCAAGCTCCTTTTCAATGCCCGGCGCGGGGGTATTGTCAATAAAGAGACGATAAAGCTCGTTGCCAAAGGCATCGTTGTTGGTTTTTTCACGTTCGTTGTATGCCTTTTCCAATGTAGAGAGCATATCAGCCTTGACACGGTCGTATTCAGTTTCACTGAAACCTGTCTTGCAAGCCTGGGTGACGATACCCATCACTTCAGCCACGGCAGCCTGAGTGCCTTTCTTGGGAAGCACAACCACATTGAACGCCTCTTTGGTCTTGGAAACATAGAAATCGCCGAAATAAACCCCGGCTGCGGCATAAGTTGCAGAGGGCTGCTGAGCGAGTTCACTGAGGCGGTTACTGAAGAGGGAGGAGATCACCGATTTGAAAACCGCATCCTGAAGATACATTTCGACAGTGTTGCGCATCTCAAACGGCACCTTTTCAGATTTGAAAGAGATGGTTGTGCGGGGACGCCCCAATTCGGAATCCTTAAAAGCGGCATAGATAGGATCCTGGTTGTCGCTAACTACAGGATATGTACGTTCAGCCGCATTTTCCGGCATAGGGATGGTAGAGAACAGATCTATTACCTTCTTTTCCATTTCGTCGGCATCGAAATCACCGACAATAACTATGCCCTGCTGGTCGGGACGATACCATTTCTTATAGTAGGCACGGAGAGTTTCGGGTTTGAAATTCATCACTACCTCCATCTTTCCGATCGGCATCTGCTGATATTGATATTCCTTATAGATCTTGGGAAGGATAGCCGTCCACATTCTTGTAGAGGCATCATTGCGCTGACGCCACTCTTCCTGAATCACGCCACGCTCCGCTTCGATCTCCGCCTCTTCGAGAAGTATCTCTCCGCTCCAGTCGTGGAGAACGAGGAGAACGCTGTCCATGAGAGGTTTGTCGGTTGTGGGGACATTGTTGATATTGTAGACAGTTTCATCAAAGCTTGTGTAGGCATTGATGTCTGCACCGAAACGTATACCCTTACCCTGAAGATAGTTGAGCATGTTCTTACCGGGATAGTGGGAGGTTCCGTTGAATGCCATGTGCTCAAGGAAGTGCGCGAGACCAAGCTGATCTTGATCTTCAAGAGTTGATCCCACTTTCTGAGCGATGTAGAAGTTGGCACGCTCCTTCGGCATTTCATTGTGCATGATGTAATAGCTCATGCCGTTTTTCAAAACACCGTGCTTCACTTTGGGATTGACAGGAAGCGGTGTAAGCTGCGGCATCTGCGCGCTTATGCAAAGGGTTCCGATCAGGAACATCGCAATGCTTAAGACTTTTCTTACCATAGATGATTGATTTTATTAGTTAGTTATAATTTTGGTTTTCCTATTCTGAAGAGAGGGGGGATTCCGACCTATGGTCGGAACACACAACAAAAAAAGACTTGGTCTCATTTGGCGGCAAATGCTGCTTGCTTGGGCTGCTTTTGCAGCCGTCACTTTGTGAAGGCTCCCCTATCTCAAATGATGATATCGGTCAGATTATGCCGTTCATCATGGCATAGAGCGACAGCCCGGAGGCAGACTTTATGCCAAGCTTTGACGAGAGGTTTTTTCTGTGGGTTATGACAGTGTTGACGGATATACAGAGCGTATCGGCAATTTCCTTGTTTAGTTTTCCAGCCGCTATAAGGCGAAGCACTTCAATTTCCCTCGCTGACAATTCCCCCTTGGGCTCTTCGGAATTTTCGAGCCTGGAAATCAAGCGTTCAAGTGTACCTTTTATTTCGGCAAGATCCCAATTGCTTGAAATTATATGATATCCTGAGGGATGATTAGTGTTGACAGCAACGCGTGAAACCAATAGAGTCTTCTGCTTACGCGGGAGGAAGAAATCGATGTTGCAGGCGTAAATATCGGAAGAAACGATAAAGGCATCCATTTTTTCTGCAAAAGGGATAAACTCCCCGAATGAAGAGAAAGTCTCTATCCTGCCGTTCCAGGATTCACGCAGCGCATAGCGCATCCCCAATGCTTCCAATGAGGACAGCCCGATTATGGAAATGCATCTTTTATCGTTCATGCGCAGTTATTTTAAATCCTCTTCAATTTTTCTACGAGGGGAAGAAGTATCCTGCTACGTATGCGGTTGTTCTGACAGACATCTTTCGCCAGAGAGAAGACAGCGGAGACAACCGCAGTGCAAAGATTAAGGTCGTATTCCCCTTTAAGGTGCTCTACAAAAAAGAATAACAGGTCGTGAAGTTTTTCCTCCACCTCAGAATAACCGGAATTGAACTCAACAGAATCAACAGATCCACCTGTCAATGCAGGGAATAGGATGTCTTCATCGTAAGATAGACATTCCGTCAACTGACCACGCATATCCTGATAAAACTTCCTTAAAAGGTGAAGATTGTTGTCACTTCCGCTTCTTTCAATAAGCGAACCAAAATGGCGGTCGATGTTGGGGAGCTGGACTCTTAGATAATAATTGTTTGTTTTTTGTAAATAATCTACCGTTTTTGCCAGGGAGAATGTTCCGGTGGCATCCGATGGAAAATAATCTTCATCAAGAAACGTGTTGATGACAGAAAGAAAAAAATCTGTGCCTATATTGCAACCTGCACACACCATCCCGATAGACCCATCGCCCACACCAAGTCTGATCCCGAGTCTGTTGACAACCGGAATCAGACTTGGATGAGCCATAATAGCCTCAGAAAGTTTTGAATCCCTATTATAAAGAGCCATTTTTGATCACTATTGTAGCATTCTGAGTTATCACTATATCCACGCCCTGATCGTGTGGCTCGACAGGCACCTCGTCGACAAGCTGGAACTCATACCCTACCCCGATTTTTGTGGCACGGGTAGTCTGAAGCAATCTGTCGTAGAATCCTTTCCCCCTGCCGAGGCGGTTACCTTTTCTATCATAAGCCACAGCCGGCACCACAATCAGTTCTATTTCCGACGGATCCACGAGGTCGTTGCCGGTAGGTTCTTCTATATGGAAGCTTCCGAGTTCAAGGCGTGATTCATCGTATGGCAATATCTCCAGATTCACCCCGTTGACACGTGGAAGATAAAAATGTTTTTTATTAGCCCACTTGCCGAGGAAGGCATGTGTGCTCAATTCATCGGGGAGCGAATGATACATCAAAATTCTATCCGCCATAAGAAAAGCCGCCGTCTTTTCAAGACGGGAGAACACCTCCTCGGCAGCATTCTTTTTTTCCAATTCAGAAAGCATCACTCTCAGAGCCTTTACTTTCCTTCTGATTTCATTTTTATCCATATCAATTGAGTTTTTCATTATCGTCGGGCTTGATATCAACCGGCGACTTACCTGAAACCAAAGCTTCATGAGCCTTCAATACCGTAGAGTCGTTGCGGTTGAGCATCTCTATAAACGCCGGATAGCCGAGAACATCGCGCGCTATCATAGCCTTTATCTGGTTGAGAAGAAGCTCGCGTGATTTGTTAATATAATACCAACGCGCAGGGACACCGTTTTTCACTGCGAAACTGACAAAATTTTCAAGCAAAGTGTTGTCGCGGGGTAAAATCTTCAGCAATCGTTCGAGATTCTTGACATCGTCGAGCATGGCGCGATATTTGTCTGCCACAGAGAACGCAAACTTCTGGATAAGCCCCTTGTTCATCACATTTATATAGTATGAAGTATATCCCGTGGTGTCTTCGGGAACAAAAATATCCGGCATAATTCCACCGCCGCCATAAACAGTACGCCCGTTTGAAGTGGTGAATATCTTGTTTTTATCAAGTTTGATACTGTCGACGTTATAAAATTCGCCATGTGAGTAGCGATCCACAATGTCAAGTTCATACTTGCCGAGATCCCCCCTTACGTATTCCTTCTGGATAGACCGTCCGGAAGGTGTGTAATAGCGCGCCACAGTGAGGCGTATTGCCGAGCTGTCGGGGAGTTCGGTCTGATTCTGCACAAGACCTTTTCCAAAAGACCGTCTTCCGATCACAAGCCCGCGGTCGTTGTCCTGAATAGCCCCGGCAAATATTTCAGAAGCCGAAGCAGACCCTTCGTTGGTCAAGACAGTCAATTCCACGTCGCGGAAATTGCCTCTGCCGTCGCTGATAGCCATGGTTTCATTTTCAGCGCGTCTCCCTTTGGTGTAGACGATCATTTTGCCTGCCGGGAGGAACTCATTCGCCATGTATATAGCCTGATCCATGAATCCACCGGTATTTCCACGCAAATCTATTATAAACTTCTTTGCACCTTCCGCCTTAAGATCGTTGAGGGCATTGAAAAATTCCATATAAGTGTTGCGGGCGAATTTCGTGACACGCAGATACCCGACCTCTTCGTCGATCATATATGCACAATCTACAGAATTTACAGGGATGTCACCACGAATGACATCAAACGTCAGCGGCTGCGCGGATGACGCACGCTTGATCTCGAGAACAACTTTCGAGCCTTTCTCGCCCCTTAGATTTTTGAAAACATCTTGCTGGCTTACGTCTGAACCGGTCAGGACGATACTGTCAGCCTTGATTATACGGTCGCCCGCAAGTATGCCGACCTTTTCTGCCGGTCCGCCGGCTATGACTTCCACAACATTGACCGTGTCGTTGACAATCTGGAAAGATACCCCTACTCCACTGAAAGAACCGTTCAAGTCGTCGTTGACAGCGGTGAGATCAGATGACGGGATATATGCAGAATGAGGATCGAGAGAATTCATCAATTGAGGCATAGTCACCTCAATCAGAGAGTCGATGTCTACCACATCGACATATTCCGATTCGATAAGACGGAGAACAGTCCGCAATTTCTCTTCCTCTTGCGAGAGAGTGCGGCGAGTGATATAATTACCGATAAAAATACCGCCGATGACACCCAGAGCCACCAGCAGAGGCAAAGCCACAAGACCAATATTTCTCTTATTATTCATCCTCAGTTGGAATATAAACAGTTTCAATTCCGGCACGCTGCAGGAGGTCAATCCCATCCGACATCCTGTATAATTCAGAAAACACTACCCTTTTTATGCCGGACTGGATAATAAGTTTGGCACACTCGATACACGGGCTCGCCGTGACATAAAGGGTGCTTCCCTCACTTGAGTTGTTGCTACGCGCCACTTTTGTAATTGCATTAGCTTCAGCATGCAGCACGTAAGGAAACGTATGATCCGTCTCGTCTTCACAGACATTCGGGAACCCAGAGGGAGTGCCATTATAGCCGTCGGATATTATCATTTTGTCTTTCACAAGAATAGCGCCTACCTTTCTGCGGACGCAATATGAGTTTTCGCTCCATATTCTTGCCATCCGAAGGTATCTTTCATCAAGGACACGGCTTTTATCAGTATTATCCATTATAAAAAAGTGGGGATATCAGAATCTGTCTATACCGGAGCTTCATGCGAGAGGCATGAAACTCCGGATCAGACAATTCTTGGGTTTTAAAGTTTACATTTGATCATGTTCCATAAGGAACTTTTCGGCATCAAGAGCAGCGCGACAACCGGTTCCGGCAGCAGCGACAGCCTGACGGTAGCGTGGGTCCGCGCAGTCGCCTGCAGCGAACACACCCTCAACATTGGTATGGGTTGTAGCACCCTTCACTTTGATGTACCCCTCTTCGTCGAGATCAATCTGACCCTTGAAAATCTCAGTGTTGGGACGATGACCGATACCGAGGAAGAATCCATCTATTTCAATATCGAATTTCTCCTCTTCAGGAGTTCCGACATGTCGCACGAGATGAGCGCCTTCCACTCCATCCTCTCCGAAAAGTCCGAGAGTGTTGCAATGAAATAGAATTTCAATATTCTCTCTCTCCCTGACGCGCTTTTGCATGACGTCTGAAGCACGAAGCACACCACGACGAACGATAAGATATACTTTCTTCGCAAGAGTAGAAAGATAAAGAGCCTCTTCGCATGCCGTGTCACCACCACCCACTACAGCCACGTTCTTCTTTCTATAGAAAAATCCGTCGCATGTAGCGCAGGCACTGACGCCTAATCCGCGATATTTCTCTTCATCATCAAGACCCAGATATTTAGCCGAAGCACCGGTGCAGATGATAACGGTTTCAGCATTGATCACATCACCTTTCTCATCTTCACATCTGAACGGGCGTTTTGAGAAGTCGACCTTGGTTATGACACGGGGACGTATCTCCGCCCCGAACCTTAAAGCCTGCTGACGGAACTGCTCCATCATCTCCTGACCTTGAACGCCTTCAGGATAACCCGGGAAGTTCTCAATCTCGGTTGTCTGCGTGAGTTGCCCTCCGGGCTGGTTTCCTTCGTAAACTACAGGATGGAGGTTAGCGCGAGAAGCGTAAAGGGCGGCTGTGTAACCGGCAGGTCCGGATCCAATAACCAAAACTCGAGTTTTTTCTTCTGACATAGATAAATTAAGATATTTGATTTTTATATTTGATTATTTTGTTTCAGAATTCACTGAAACCATCATTAACAGTAAACTATATTATTATAAAACAAAGTTACAAAATATTTTCCTAATATACACCATACTTATCTAAGATCGACAATTTCCGCCTTAGGATATTTTGATTTAGGATATTCAAAATCACTTGCAGGAAGCGTCAATCCGGTCTTAAATGATGTGATAGTCACCACTGTAGAACCGGCAGACGTATCTACAGCTATTTTTTCGACATGGAAATTAGAAGAATTGACTGTAAAAGTCATTTTCCTAATTCCTGTGCGATTATTCTTGGGAAGGAGGTCGATAATATATTTCCCTTGTCTTTTGACAGTGGAAAATTTATAAGTAAAACCGGCACCACCGCTCTTGATATACAGCAAAGGGTTAGACTCAGCCAGCTCTTGCGCGGTTGGGGTGATCAGAGTCGTTTCTGAGGTGCGCGGATTGTATGTATACAAAGATTTGCCGTTATACCAGGTAGAGACCTCCGGCATACTAACCACAAATTTAGTGCCCGCACTCTTAATACTTCCCCTTGTGGTCTTTCCGCCCATCGTCATTGAGAATTCAGCAGACAATCCCTTTGAAGTGTTTATAACAGACGCCGCCTTTTGAGCCACCTGTTCAGGAGTGAGAGACGCCGCAGACGCCGAGCCGAAACCAAACAGACACATTGTCAACAAAAGAATCAATCCGGATATGCTTATCAACTTCTTCATAAATTCTTTCAAATTATACTAATGAATATAACCTTTTGACATCCGAATCGTTCAACTGTTTAATATCGATTCGAGAGTAATGGCATCAACAAGCACCGAACGCGGTTTGCCGCCGTGAGCGGGTCCGACAATTCCGGCAGCCTCAAGCTGATCCATAATCTTTCCCGCCCTGTTATAGCCGATTGAATATCTTCTTTGCAAAGAGGAGGTAGAGGCAGTATTGGAAGAAACAATCAGACGCGCCACCTCATCAAACAGGGGGTCCTTGTCTCCGAAATTATTACCAAGCTCACCATCGCTGCCGTCACTCCCTGTCACAACAGGATCAGGCAACTGATAGGCACCCTGTCCGTAAGGCTGACGTTCGATATAATCGCAAATTTCCTCCACTTCCGGAGTGTCAATGAAGGCACATTGCACACGAACCATCGGAGAACTGTTGCTTATCAGCATGTCTCCTCGTCCGATAAGCTGCTGCGCTCCCGTAGTGTCAAGAATCGTCTTACTATCGACGCCTGAGCTCACCTTAAATGCTATTCGAGCCGGGAAGTTGGCTTTGATGATACCGGTGATTACATTGGTAGAAGGTCTCTGAGTGGCTATAATCACATGCATGCCGACGGCACGCGCCTTCTGGGCAAGACGCGCTATAGGAATCTCCACTTCCTTTCCTGCCGTCATGATAAGGTCGCTGAACTCATCCACCACCACTACTATATAAGGAAGGAACCTATGCCCTTCAAGCGGATTGAGTTTCCTTGCCTTTATCTTATCATTATATTCTATAAGGTTTCTTGCATGGGCATCCTTAAGCAACTGATAGCGGTTGTCCATTTCCACGCACAACGAGCTGAGTGTAGCCACCACCTTATCCATATCAGTGATTATCGCATCTTCAGCACCGGGGATTTTTGCGAGATAGTGTGCCTCGATTTTAGCATAGAGACTGAATTCTACCATTTTCGGGTCGATCATCACAAATTTCAGTTCATCGGGAGTCTTCCGATAAAGCAAGGAAGCAATGATTGCATTAAGTCCGACAGACTTACCCTGTCCTGTTGCACCGGCTACAAGAAGGTGTGGCATTTTTGCGAGATCGGCGATATAGACTTCGTTAGAAATCGTAGAGCCGAGAGCGATGGGCAATTTGTATTTCGATTCCTGATAAGTGCGGGATTTGATAACTGTGCGCATGGACACCGTCTGGGGATCCTTATTTGCGACCTCAATACCTACCGTTCCCTTTCCGGGGATGGGAGCTATGATACGCACGCCCTCTGCGGAAAGGCTCAAAGCAATATCATCGACAAGGCTGCGGATCTTGGCAATCCTCACACCCTTATCAGGCACGATCTCGTAAAGAGTGACCGTAGGGCCTACGGTCGCCTCAATACTTATAATGGGGATACCGAAATCGAGCAATGTCTTTTTGATCTTTTCCTTATTCTCAAGTTGCTCCTCGGCGTCAACGCTGACTTTGGCAACCCCTTCCCTCAAAAGTTCAAAAGGAGGGAATTTATAAGGGTGAGCACCGGGCAGACCGGCATTGTCGGGAAGCCTGCCCGCATTTACCTGGGAAATAGAATTGACATTGATAACCATGTCGTCATCAGATGCAGATTCATCATCGACATCTGACTCCGGCGTCTCAATCGCAGAGTTGTTTTCAGGCACTTCAGCGTCGGTATAATCTGCCGTTTCCGTGCCAGATACCGCCGCATTATCTTCAGGCAATAGCCCTGAATATTGTCCGTCAGATGATTCGTCAGCACGATCCTGCAACACATATTCCGACACAGGGGATTCCTCCTCCTCTTCTAACGAATATTCCATATCTTCAAAGTCAGGGAGAGAACTATATAATCCTGTCTCCTCCTCCCCAAAAACAACATGCGTGTCATCATCAGCTTGCGCACCCGCCTCCGAACCAGGATTTTCATCAGGCGCAGCATAAACCTCTTCGAATTTACGCATCTCCTCTATTTCGCGTTCCCTCTGGAGGCGCAAAGCTTTTTTCTCCGCCTCGATTCTACGTTTTTCGTCACGCTTTTTCTTAATACATATTATCCAGTTTATAAAATCTCTAAGGCATATAACAAAGAAACATGCTATCAAGAAAATACATAAAATGACAGCTCCAGTCCATCCAAAGAAATGAATGATAAACTCGTTGACATATCTACCGTGATAACCACCCCAATTCACAGGCGACAACAATCCGATAGTCACCAGTCCGATAATCAAAGAAACCGTGACAAGCGCCACAAGCGATTTAATTGTGAAATCGACAGACTTAAATCGAGGTTTTCCCACAAGCAACTTCAGCGCCATAGCTCCAAGCCAAAGCACAATCACCAGCGAACCCAAACCGAAACACTCATTGATAAGGAACTCGGATAAACGGGCACCCCCTTCCCCGGCAGCATTAGCAATAGCTCCGGAAGCACCTATAGCCGTATTGTTGATTTCCGACTGGTCTTTGATACAGTCAGAAAAATATGACAAGAAAGCCACACCAAGATAAACGGCAAAAAATCCGAGGAAAAGGCCGATAAGCCAACGGAGTGTCTGCGAGGTCGCCCAGCTTTTGATTTTATAAAAGATAGATATAGTCTGAGGCTTTTTGTTTTTTACAGCAGTCGGTTTTCTTACCTTTTTAACTTTTTCCTTCTGTTCTTTTTGCTTTGGTTGTGATTGTGCAATATCCTCTGTCACAGGTGGCAAGGTGTCGCAAACAACTGTTTCATCTGCATCAGGTATCGTGGGATTGAAAGTATCGTATGTTTTCATTAGATCGTTTTTGAGAATGCAAAGATAACCATAAATTAAGTTTTTTCCTATGATATAACAATCTTTTGTAAATTTATTTAACAAAATAATCAACAATATTTTTTCAAAAATTAACACTCAACTATGTATGACACACTGAAATTACAGGAATAAATCTCTCGATTTCCAAAAAAATAGACTATCCACAAGTTGATTATTTGAGAAAATTTGACTAATTTCGCAACGTATGCAGCCTACAAAGATTGCCGGTTTTTTAATATTGGCGCTCGTATGGGTCTGGCTATGCTGGTCACTATTAGCGCTTGGCGGTGTCAACCTTAAGAATATACTTCTTGTAGTTGTCACCGGCATAATTATCTTTGTACCTCTCTGGAAGAAATATATCCGGAGAGATAATAAATAGATTTAGAAATGAACCTTAAATTAGAAAGTGTGTCTACACCACTCCTATCTAAAGTAAATTCCCCTTCTGACCTACGCAAGCTTACTGTGGAGCAACTTCCACAATTATGCAACGAGATCAGAGAGTTTCTCATTTCTCATCTCTCCCAAAATCCCGGGCATTTTGCATCAAGCATGGGGGCTGTCGACCTTATAGTGGCACTGCATTATGTCTATAATACGCCCGATGACAGGCTTGTATGGGATGTCGGGCACCAGGCATACGCACATAAAATATTGACCGGAAGAAAAGAAGCTTTCGCACATCAGCGCACACTTAACGGAATCAGCGGATTTCCCAATCCCCTGGAAAGTGATGCCGACACTTTTATGGCGGGACACGCAGGAAACTCTATCTCAGCAGCGCTTGGCATGGCTATAGCCGACAAATCCACCTCAGGTCATGAAAAGAGAAAAACCGTAGCCGTAATCGGAGATGCCTCCATAAGCGGCGGTCTTGCATTCGAAGGTCTTAATAACGCATCAAATCACCCTAATGACCTATTGATAGTGCTTAATGACAATGATATGAGTATTGACTCAAATGTAGGGGCACTTCATTCTTATCTTTCAGATCTTACGACCTCAGCCGGATATAACCGCATCAGAAACAAGATGGCGGGATTTTTCCGCAGGAAAGGGCTGCTCACTGACCAAAGGAAACGCGCAATCATCCGTTTTAACAATTCTATAAAATCACTGGTTTCAAAGAAACAGAATATTTTTGAAGGTCTTAACATAAGATATTTTGGACCTATCGACGGTCATGATGTAGTGAAGCTTGTAAAGGTTTTCCGTGACATAAAAGACATGGAGGGTCCACGTTTACTCCACGTCTGCACTATAAAAGGGAAAGGCTACAAGACAGCCGAAGAAAATCCAGCCGCGTGGCATGCTCCCGGTAAATTTAATCCCGAAACCGGTGAAAAACTCGGAAAATCGACAGATCCCCAGCCTCCGCTTTGGCAAGAAGTGTTTGGAGAAACATTGGTAGAACTTGCCAAGAGCAACGAGAAAGTTGTAGGGATAACGGCAGGAATGCTTTCAGGCACTTCAGTTTGCAACCTGAATGAGGTTATGCCGAAACGTGCATTTGACGTAGGCATATCCGAAGGACATGCCGTCACATTTGCCGGAGGACTTGCTGCGGGAGGTAAAAAACCTTTTGTTGCAATCTATTCCTCATTCCTGCAAAGAGCATACGACAATATTATACATGACATAGCGATTCAGGGTCTTCCTGTCACTTTCTGTATTGATAGAGCGGGGATAGTGGGTGAAGACGGAGTTACTCACCATGGATTGTTCGACCTCCCCTATCTCAACTGTATCCCGGGGATGAAAATTGCATCTCCCGCCGATGAAGAAACCATGAGAAACCTGATGTTTACATCATTGTCTCTCAACTCCCCGCTTGCTATAAGATATCCAAGAGGGAAAGCCACAAAAGTTGATTGGAAATCTCCAATGAATGAGATTAAGGTCGGAAAAGGAAGAAAAATAATTGAGAACCCAAACTCTAAGATAGCGGTATTGACTCTCGGACCATCCCTCCATGATGCTGTCAAGGCTTCAGAAATTCTTATGAACGCCGGAATTGCCACAGACGTTTTTGACATGATCTGGATGAAACCGATCGATGAAGAAATCCTTTTGTCTATTGTCAAAAACTATGACGCCGTAGTGACTATAGAAGACGGCGCATTGGAAGGAGGTTTCGGATCAACAGTACTGAGACATATTAAAGCATTCGGATCGGATATTCCCGTCAGGAGTCTTGGCGTGCCCGACCAATGGATTTCACAAGGCACTGTCAATGAACTGAAACACATCTGTGGATATGACATTGACGGCATTGTGTCGAGCGTAAAGGAAGTTCATTCTAATCTCCAGAGACAATGAAGATTGTAATTGCCGGAGCCGGAGAAGTGGGCACCCATCTCGCCAAACTCCTGTCTAATGAAGATCAGGATATAATATTGCTTGACAGCGATCAGGCACGGCTTGACGTAATCAACGATAATTACAATCTGATGACGTGGAACGGGTCTACATCGTCATTTGAAACCCTACGTGATGTAGGCGTTGACAACACAGATTTATATATCGCAGTCACACCATACGAGACACGCAACATAACATCCTGCGCCATTGCCAAAAGACTCGGTGCAAAAAAAACTGTAGCTCGTATTGACAACAATGAATTCCTCGATCCCAAGAATGGCGCCATTTTGCGTGATATGGGGGCGGACTTTCTTATTTATCCGGAAGACCTCGCCGCAGATGAGATCAATCTTGCACTTGCCCACAACTGGGCAAGATATTGGGGGGAACTCCATGGAGGAAATCTGCTTCTCATCGGAGTCAAGCTTCACAGTGAATCCCCTCTTATAAATTGTAAACTTAAAGACCTACCTGTAAAAGAACATAATTTCCACGTTGCCGCCATAAAACGAAACAACGAAACAATCATACCGGGAGGTAACGATGAGATAGAATATGACGACATAGTCTACTTCATCACCACCCCACCATACGTACAAGAGGTGAGAGATCTTTGCGGCAAAAAGAAAAGGGTTATCAAGAAAGCTCTCATAATGGGAGGCAGCCGGATAGCCCGCAGGTTCGCCAAACGGTTTCATGATAAGTTTCACATCAAGATAATTGACAATGACCGGGAAAACTGCGAATATATGGCAACCGCGTTGCCAGACTGTGAAATTGTGCTTGGCGACGGGAGAGACATAGAGGTGCTGCGGGAAAACAATATCTACCAATATGATGCATTTCTCGCTCTCACAGATTATTCCGAAACAAATATCCTGTCATGTCTTTCAGCAAAAGAGTTTGGAGTGCCGAAGACAATAGCAGATGTCGAAAACCTTCAATTTGTAAGTCAGGCAGAAAACCTCAATATCGGGACGATCATCAATAAAAAACTTCTGGCATCGAGCCATATATTCAAGATTCTGCTTGATGCGGACGAGAGCAATGCCAAATGCCTTGCCCTTGCTGATGCTGAAGTGGCAGAAATGCTCGTTCGCCCGGGGGCAAAAATCACTAAAGCTCCTGTAAAAGATCTTCATTTGCCTTTCGGCATGACTTTGGCGGCTATGGTCAGAGACAACAATTGCATGCTTGTGGGAGGCAACAGCCATATTGAGGCAGGAGACTACGTGGTTGTGTTCTGTCTTAACGGAACAATCAGCAAGATTGAAAAATGGTTTAATTAATGGCATTCAAACAGCATAAAGGGTATATTAATGTAAAGATGCTTCTTCGCGTCATCGGATGGCTTTTGATGATCGAGGCTGCATTTATGTCTATACCCTGTATTGTAGGGCTTGTCTATAATGAACATAGCATAATGCAATTCCTGTTATGCATGGGGATCACAGCAGGTTGCGGAATGGGAATGGTCAGTCTTAAACCCACCAGCCGGGAAATGGGCAAACGGGAAGCCGTCGTTCTGACGGGTCTCACTTGGGTGATACTTTCATTGTTCGGGATGCTTCCCTTCATAACATGTTCCACCAACCTGTCTGTGACAGACGCCTTTTTTGAAACGATGAGTGGGTTCACCACAACCGGAGCCACTGTGCTTAACTCACTTGAAGGGGTTCCACATTCATTGCTCTTATGGCGTTGCATAATACAATGGATCGGAGGTCTCGGAATTATCCTGTTCACGCTTGCCGTGGTGCCAATGCTGAACTATCAAGGGGGCATGCAGCTGTTTAACGCCGAGGTGACGGGTATCACACACGATAAGTTAAGACCCAGGATAAGCTTTACCGCCCAAAGTTTATGGCTGGTATATATCTGTCTCACCACAGTTCTTATCATCCTGCTTGTATTTTCCGACATGTCGGTTTTTGATGCATTCTGCTATGGCCTGTCAACAATGTCGACAGGAGGATTCTCCAACAGCGACATGTCTGTCACAGAAATGGGAAGCATTTATATCAAGTCTGTGTTGATGTTTTTCATGTTTTTAGGTGGCGTAAATTTCGCTATCATCTATAAGGTGGTATGCGGCAACTTTAAATCCGCATTTAAAAATGACGTGCTGAGATGGTACCTCGCTATAATATTTATATGCTATGTAGTCTTAACAATTAACGTAGTGGCACAGGGTCTTGCCCATACAATAGATGATGTCACTATCGATCCCCTCTTCCAGGCAGTCTCCATTTTGACTTCTACCGGACTTACTGAGCCTGATTTTGCCGATTGGGGTCCATTGGCTGTGATCGTCCTCATTATTATGATGGTTATGGGAGCTTGTGCCGGTAGCACTTCCGGAGGGGCGAAGATCGATAGATTTATAGTCTTGTTCAAATTTATAAAAAATGAATTTTTCAAGATGATGCATCCGAGTGCCGTCACGACTGTATGTATCAACGGCAAGGGCACACCTTCATCAGTGGTGCAAAAGACATTGGCTTTTTTATTCGTGTATATAATTGTAATAATGGCTGGAGGAACAATTCTCGTGCTTATGGGACTTCCACTTAAAGACAGTTTCTTTGTGTCTCTTTCAGCCATATCAAACACCGGACTTGGCACTGACATTACAGGAATCGGAGGTAATTTCGCTCTTATTCCCGACGGGGCAAAATGGTTGCTATCTTTTATCATGCTTGTAGGCCGTCTTGAGCTTTTCACGATTCTTCTTCTCTTTGCCCCATCTTTCTGGAGAAAATAATTCAAAACTGCATAGGGGATTTTTGAATATTCGCGGTCTTAATATCAGACAGAGGAAAAGATGTATCAATCTGTCCCACTAAACTTAATTAATTATTAAATCAATGAAACGGATTTACATTCTACCCGTATTAGCGTTGCTGTCATTTCATGTCCATGCAGTGCAACCGGAAAAAGGGTATAGAGGATTCATAGAATGGAGCAACGATCTCAGACGCCCCTATGGTTATCAACTGTCCGGCTCAGGACTGTTTGATTTGCAAAGAACCACGCAAGTTCATTCCGGATTGTCTACATCTCACGGATTCCAATTCAACAACCAATTCTTTTTAGGTGCGGGAGTATCTGCTGAATTATACCGAAGCAACAGAACAAACCATTGGTTTGTCCCTATGTTCATTCAGGCACGTACAGACCAAAAATGGGGAATATTCACTCCTTTCGGCGACTTGAGA
Organism: uncultured Porphyromonadaceae bacterium; assembly: GCA_947073495.1. Lineage (GTDB taxonomy): Bacteria > Bacteroidota > Bacteroidia > Bacteroidales > Muribaculaceae > Lepagella. The sequence goes on along the minus strand of CAMTMX010000021.1, from coordinate 20,483 downwards.
ATAGGAGGTTATTATTCAGACTCCGACAACAAGGGATTCTATCTTTCTCCTTCTGTCGGCTATAGATTTAATTGGGGAAAGAAGGTTGGACTGAATTTAGGAATCGGATGGACTTTCACCGCTTCACGTCATGATGAGCATGAGGAGTATTTTGATCCGGACAACGGGTACACAAGCTGGAGGCCGACCGGACGACGCTTCACTCTCACTGAAAACTATTTCTCCTTCAGAATCGGTATAGATTTCCAATGAAGCAAGCTTTGCAACAACTTACATACAAAAACGGCAGACATATCTCATGCCTGCCGTTCTTCTTTCATTTGACATTTTTATTGTTGTGATTCTTTCAGCATGCTGTCTATTAATGGACGTATGTAGAGCTTATATTCATATTTGGCAGATGCAGACACAACTCCGGCTCCGGTAGACACATTACTTGCGGCAAAGACCGGTTCTGCAAGTCCGACATCCCCTAAAGAACCGACAATACCATCATTAGCCGCCCAAACAGAAATGACATGCCGGTAATAGCTGGGGGATATAGAATAAAGAATAAATTTTATATAGCTGTTTTCTGCATCAGGAATAGCCGATCTATTATCCAACTGATAAGACACCCCTTCAAGACGAACATGTAGCGGATAACTTTTACCGGAAATCTGCCGGTCTGAAAACAAGGAATATCCACTCGTTTCCGCCAGCACATGATCTATTGCCGAAACATGCTCTGTAAACAATGGATCATCTGTTACGTCGCTAAAATACACAGACTCCTTATATTCGATCCCCTCTGCATCCACCCCTTTAAAATAACCGGGTGAGGAAGTTTCAAACATATAATAGTTTGTTTCATTGCCAGGATCTGAAAACCACACAGAGAGATTCATATTAAACAGATAAAATTCGCTTAATGTAGTATTCCGATCATCAAAATTACTTATAGTGTAATCCACGCTATCAATCTCGACAGTCTGTGGCACCGTTACCTCAGCCCATGCCGCCCCATATTCCTCAGATTCAGCTTCCAATCTAATTTTATCACCGCATTTCGGAATATATTCAGCTATATAGTATACATACCCTGTAGTTGTCCATGGATAATCATCCCATAGTCTAAATACCATGCTATCTGAACCTATATTTCCATAACCTTTTCTCTTAGCCAATTTTAAAGTTTCCGTATATTCATCGTTCACATATAGCTTCACCAAAGCATTCTTGACTAAAAGTTCAGATTCAAATCCTTCAGTCTCCCAATTTGAATAATCCCAGGGTTCATATTTTCCTTCCGACCATCTCCAGGTGTGAGTCAGGGAGACTCTAATGCTGTCTCCATCAGCAATATTTGAGATCATGCATAACACGGGTTTACTCTTAATATCCGGTTCAAAATCAGAGAAACACGAAGTCAAGACAAGAGAAAGGATAAGGGGAAGGATATATTTCCTAAAAAATTTACGCATTTTCATAATTATGATACATTAAAAAATCCATGTATAAGAAACTGAGGGAATTATTGGCAAAAGCTTTATTTTTTTGAAAACATGTTTCATGTTGTCAGGTGTGACAATGTCGCCTGATCCCCAACTATAATCTCTTTGCACTCCTATAGTGTTCATGTTGCAATAGGCGTTATATAGACTGAAGTTCCAGTATCCTCGTTTGGTGTAGCGCGTGAAACTAAGATCCATGCGATGATAGAACGGCAATCGATAATTGTTGACTTCGGTTGCGAGAGTCATCCCGTAATGCCATGGAGCCAAGCCAGGGTCAACCCAGCATTGTGTCGGCAATGTGATACGGTTTCCCGACATTCCAGTCCAGGATACATTCATATCCCATTTGTTATTGATTTTCCAATTGACCATCACATTTATTTTGTGTCGGTTGTCAAATCTCGCAGGAAATTTTTTTCCATGATTTTTGTCGGGGAACTGCCTGTCTGCCCACAGAAGAGAATAACTGACATGTCCGCTGAGTTTGCCGAATTCTTTTGAAACCTTAAAGTCTATCCCCTTTGCAGTACCTTTGCCTATCGCCATTTTTTCATTCCATGCTATATCTGGCGGAAGGATATAATATTCATCTGCATATTCAAGAAGATTATTCATCCATTTCCAATAACCTTCAACGGAAAAGGTAAGCGATGTTTCCGGTGAATAATAAACTCCAGCAGCTATCTTATCAGCAGTCTGAGGCTTCTGAGCACCAAGGATAGGTATCCATTGATCTGTAGGGAGAGAAATCGAACGTTGAATCAATTGATGGACATATTGCACCGTTTTTGAATACCCAGCCTTGATCGCCCAATCTTTTGTGGGACTCCATTTAAACGAAATCCTTGGGGACAGTCCCTGATGGGTTCTGCCTTCTATATTGAAGAGGCTATAATGCAAGCCGTAATTCAATCGGAAACTGTTTGATGGCGCCCAGTCTCCACTTCCATATATGTTAAATTCATTTGCATGATATGTTGTGATTTTGTCAGTCATTGTTTCATGCATATTTTCAGATGCTATTGTACGTCTGTTCCTGAAAGGGAGGAAGCTATGACGTGTGTAATACGCGCCGAAATTTATGGAATGGAGGTCATGCGGATGCCATTCGAAATCACCACGAAAAATCCAGTCATTAATATTGTTGTCCGAACTTAATTCAGAATAAGTAAAAGACGTGGTTTTCCCATTCTCTTTTTCGCCATCTTCATCAGTATGGGTAAGTTTTGACATGTATCTGGTATATGCCGCCGTAAATTCACCAAACAGTTTGGGAGACAAGACATAGTTCCATCCTGCAGAAACTACAATATTTCCCCATCTAAGATGATTCTTCAGATAATCATAGTATCCTTCCGATTTATTCATGTCGTAAGATTGCTTTACATAAAGATAATCCTGACCGTAATAAAACATGACATGTGCGCTGCTCCTGTCTGAAAACCTATGATTTATTTTTGCATTAAAATCAGAGAACGCCAATCCCAAATTATTTTTCTCGTCTTTGGAAAAACTATTATATATGGCACATCCGGGAATTGTCAGAACATCAAACCATGATCTTCTGAGAGCCACCGAATATGAAGTATGCCCTTTCCAGATAGGTCCGTCTATATTGAAAGCACCTGAGGTCAGTCCTAATCGAAAAGAGCCATGATGTTCTTGAAGCGATCCGTCTTTGGTATGCACATCCATGTAGGAAGACAACCGTCCGTCATATTTGGCAGGGAAAGATGATTTATAAAAATCCACATTTCTAATTGCTTCAGTATTGAAAGCTGAAAAAAGTCCCCCAACATGATTCACCTGATAAAGAGGTATGTTGTCGAGCATATATAAGTTTTCATCGGCATTTCCACCATGAACGTACATTCCTGCCATACCTTCCACCCCTGCAGAGACACCGGGTTCAAGTTGAAGGGTCTTAATCACGTCACTTTCTCCGAAAATAACCGGAGTGGAGGCAATAACCCCTTTATTAAGATTAAGGACACCCACACTTGCCGACTCCATTGCCAAGGAATTATTTTTACTGCCATGTACCACTAATTCATCCAGGACCTCACCATCCTGCTCCATCGAGACATCAAGAGTGCGGTTGGCAGTCAAATTAAAAATTCCTGTATTTACCGTTGAAAAGCCGGGATAAGTCACAAGCAGACTGTTATTTCCCTCGGGCAATGATATGGAGTAAAAACCCATTACGTTAGTGACAGCAGTATTTCCGGTGCCCCTGACCACTGCACCCACCAATGGTTCGCCGCTTCCTGATTCTCTAACAAACCCACTCACTATTTTTCTTTTCGTCTGCGGTTTGGATTTCTTTTTATCACGAAATAATGAAACGTTATTCCCTCTTATCTTATAAGAGACATCCGTATCTTTAAATATCTGGTCAAGGGCTTCATTGAGAGGGCGGTCTTTTATGTTTACCGAAACAAGCATATTATCCAATAAACCTGCTGAATAGACAAAATTCTTGCCACTCTGCTTCATAATTTCAGCAAAGACCTTTTCTGCGGGCAATTTTACGGCTCGCACGGTTATGTTTCCGGCACATAATGATGCGCCATACATCAGAGCGAGAGAAAACGATAATAACAATTTCTTTTTCATAATGTAGGATTTGGATGCGAAAATTTTTCGTTCTCGACACCTTTCCTTTATATGACAGTCAAATCCTAAAAATCCCCTATCGTTTTTCCAAAAAAATTAATAAAAGAGCGAAGTTTTTTACTTCGCTCTTTATAATCAGAAATTTATTACATTATTTTTTTGCAAGTGCAATCGCATCAAGGGCTGCAATCGCCACAAGATCGTAAATTTCCTGTTCCGAACTGTTGCTGTTGGTGAAATAGACAGGTTTCTTCAGTCCCATCTGAATTGGGCCGATAATACTTCCTATTCCCATGGAAAGGAGCATTTTGCCGGTGCAGTTAGCGGCAGTCAGATTCGGGAAAATAAGAGTGTTGACATTTTTACCCTTGATGGTATTAAACGGGAACGTCTCATCACGCAACTTTGCGTCAAGAGCATACTCCACCTGCATCTCACCGTCGACAATCAGGTCAGGGTAATTTTCATGCAACTCTTTAACAGCATCAGCCACCATAGTCGCCTCCTCATGTTCAGAAGAACCGAAATTGCTATAAGAAAGCATCGCCATCACCGGTTCCTGGGCAAAGAAACGCACGGTATGATCGGCAAGGCGAGCAATGTCGACGAGTGCGGAACGGTCAGCATCCGGATTCACTGCCGTGTCGGCAATAAAGAATGTGCCGCGACGGGTGTTCAAGATGTGCATAGTTGCGAAATGTTTATAACCTTCCTGCAAACCTATTATGGACACAACGTTGCTTGCTGTAGCCTCTCCGGCAGAATACGTGGAAACAAGGCATGCATCTGCATCTCCCGTCTCAACCATCATCATACCGAAATATGTGCGGTTGAACATTTTCTCAAGTGCGAAATCGTATGTAAACCCTTCACGTGCTTTCTTATTCGCAAGGATAGTTGCATAGCGTTCACGCGTTTCAGCCTCACGGTCATGACGGGGATTGACAATTTCAATATTGTCAAGAGAAAGACCAAGACGCGCCGCCCTTTTCTCAATCATCTCTTCATTTCCAAGTACAACAGGATTGCACACTCCTTCACGGGCACAACGTACTGCCGCACGGAGCATATTGTCCATGTTTCCTTCGCAAATGACCACTCTCTTTGGCGTCTGTTTCGCAAGGTCGGCGATGTGACGCATCATCTTGCCATCATCCCCCATAAGATTTCTGAGCTTAGTCTGATAAGCATTCCAATCCGGAATCGGACGACGTGCTATGCCTGATTGCGCAGCCGCCTTGGCAACAGCGGGGGCTACACAAAGAAGCAGACGAGGATCCAATGCCTTGGGGAGAATGTATTCCCTACCGAATTTTATATTATTCATTCCATAAGCCTCATCCACGACAGAAGGGACAGGATCTTTGGCAAGATCCGCGATGGCATGGACGGCAGCAATCTTCATTGCCTCATTGATTCCGGTTGCGCCACAATCAAGAGCTCCACGGAATATATATGGGAATCCGATGACATTATTTATCTGGTTGGGATAGTCGCTTCTGCCGGTTGCCACTATTATATCCGGACGTGTCTCGATGGCAAGGTCGTATGCAATTTCCGGATTTGGATTGGCGAGTGCAAACACTATCGGTTTTGGAGCCATGGATTTAACCATCTCTGGAGTGACCACATCAGCCACGCTGAGACCGAGGAATACATCCGCATCAGTCATTGCCTCTTCAAGAGTGTGAAGATCCCTTTCTGTCGCAAATTCTTTTTTCTGAGAATTTAAGCCTTCACGGTCAGCCCGGATCACACCTTTAGAGTCGCACATAACCACATTTTTCGGATTAACACCGAGTGCGACATAAAGGCGGGTGCAACTTATGGCGGCGGCTCCCGCACCATTTACTACAAGCCGGATATCCCCTATCTTCTTACCTTGGATCTGCAAAGCATTGAGAAGGCCCGCTCCTGAGATGATAGCTGTGCCATGCTGATCATCGTGCATAACCGGTATGTCACACTCCTCCTTAAGACGGGTCTCTATTTTAAAACACTCGGGAGCCTTGATATCTTCAAGGTTAATACCTCCAAATGTGGGGGAAATGGCCTTGACAATCTCGATAATCTTGTCCGGATCCTTCTCGTTAATCTCGATGTCGAAAGCATCAAGGCCTGCGAAAATTTTGAAAAGAAGAGCCTTTCCCTCCATCACAGGTTTACCTGCAAGCGCCCCGATATCTCCAAGCCCCAATACAGCCGTACCGTTGCTGATAACTCCGACAAGATTGCCACGGTTTGTGTAGCGATAGGCGTCTTCCGGATCTTTTTCTATCTCAAGACATGGATATGCCACTCCCGGGGAATATGCCAATGCCAGATCTTGCTGAGACGCATACGGTTTCGTCGGAACGATTTCAATTTTTCCTGGCTTGCCCTCCTCATGATAGTCGAGCGCCATTTGTTTAGTGACTTTTGACATGATTGACTTCAATGTTAAAAAGTAACTGATGAAAGTGTTTTTTACCTGTAGACTTCAATTAAAACACATCAGTCGCTTACATTTTTCAATAATATTCTTGCTATCTATATCATAAACGCAATAAAACAGAAAAATTACTTACAAATTTAAAAAAATCTTTAGCGACTGAGTCAAGAAGGGAATCAGCAATGACAAAAAATTACAATATAAATTATTTTGACATTTCATAAAGTTTTCCAAAATTATTTTTATTTGCATAATTATCAATCTTTTAAAATTTACACATAAATAAAAAGTTTTCCAAAATAAAAATCCATATCAAAATTTAGCCATTATAATTTGCAGATGAAATATTTTTAGGATACCTTTGCACCGACCTTAAAAATATGAGGTCGGCATCTAAATTATTCCAGAAACAAATTGTCAGATTAACATGATACAGATAGTCGAAAAACGCGACGGTAGGGTCGTGGGGTATAATGAAGAAAAAATAAAGGCGGCAATCAGAAAAGCTATGCTTGCCACTGAAACCGGAGAAGATGAATCACTGATTCAAAAAATCACTGACAGAATCGGAATGACCGGTGCTGAGCGAATGACTGTGGAACAGATTCAGGACTGCGTGGAGTTTGAGCTTATGAAATCAGCTCGCAAAGATGTCGCAAAGCGATATATCGCCTATCGCGACCAAAGGTCCATCGCCCGGCAGGCAAAAACCCGCGACATGTTTCTTGAAATAATCGAAGCGAAAAGCAACGACATCACACGTGAGAACGCCAACATGAACACAGATTCTCCTGCCGGAATGATGATGAAGTTTGCTTCAGAAACCACCAAACCTTTTGTTGACGACTATCTTCTTTCAGCTTCCGTAAAGAATGCTGTTAAAAACAACTATATCCACATCCACGACAAGGACTACTACCCCACCAAGAGTCTGACATGCGTTCAACACCCCCTGAACCGTATCCTTGAACATGGATTTGTAGCCGGACACGGGGAGTCACGTCCTGCAAAAAGGATCGAGACTGCAAGTGTGATCGCCTGCATCTCCCTGGAAACAGCACAGAATGAAATGCACGGAGGTCAGGCAATTCCCGCACTCGATTTCTATCTTGCACCATACGTGCGCGCAAGTTTTAAAGAAGAGATCTCAAACCTTGAACAACTTACGGGGCAAGACCTCTCGCATCTTAAAGAGGCAACATTTAAAGATTATCTCAAAAAACCGCTCGACGGGCTCCAGGGAGACGAGAGATATATCCAACATGCCATCAACAAGACAGTGGGAAGGGTGCATCAATCAATGGAAGCGTTTATCCATAATATGAACACCATTCATTCCCGTGGCGGCAACCAGGTGGTATTCTCGTCAGTGAATTATGGCACCGACACCTCTGCCGAGGGGCGTTGCGTTATCCGCGAGATGCTCAACTCCACTTATGAGGGAGTGGGCAATGGCGCCACCGCTATATTCCCGATACAGATATGGAAAAAGAAGCGAGGAGTAAGTTATCTTCCGGAAGACCCCAACTACGATCTATATAAACTCGCATGTAAAGTCACGGCACGCAGGTTTTTCCCTAACTTCCTTAATCTGGATGCTTCTTACAACCATCATGAAGATTGGAGAGAAGACGATCCCAAACGATACAAATATGAGGTGGCAACCATGGGATGCCGCACCCGAGTGTTTGAAAACCGTTATGGAGAGAAAACTTCTGTTGGAAGAGGAAACCTCTCTTTCACCACTATCAATATCGTCCGCCTTGCCATCGAGGTGATGAATATCGAGAAACAAGAGGAAAGGATTGCGAAGTTCTTTGAAAAACTTGACAAGGTACTTGATATAACTGCACTTCAGCTCGACGAACGCTTCCAATTCCAAAAGACAGCCCTTGCAAAGCAATTCCCGCTTGTCATGAGCGTGCTCTGGAATCATTCACACAATCTTGATCCAAACGACACAATTGAAAGCGTTATCAATCAAGGCACGCTCGGAATAGGTTTTATCGGTCTCGCGGAATGTCTTATAGCCCTTGTCGGGAAGCATCATGGTGAATCTGCGGACGCACAGGAACTCGGTCTAAAGATCATCACACATTTTAGAGACCGTGTCAATGAATATTGCGATAAATACAAACACAACTATTCTGTTCTCGCTACTCCGGCGGAAGGTCTTTCCGGGAAGTTCACCAAAGTGGACCGTAAAGTATTTGGTGTGATTCCCGGTGTCACCGATAAGGATTATTACACCAACTCCAATCATGTGCCTGTATATTATCACTGCTCACCCCGTCATAAGGCAAAGATTGAGGCTCCATATCATGACCTGACCCGGGGAGGGCACATCTTCTATGTGGAAATAGACGGGGATGCTACCCACAATGAGGAAGCGATAATGCAGATAGTAGACATGATGGATGAATATAACATCGGCTATGGATCTGTGAACCATAACCGCAATCATTGTCCGAAATGCGGCTACGAGAATGCAGACAAGAACCAGACTGTATGTCCGAAATGTGGAGTAAAATTCGAGACAATCCAGCGAATCACCGGATATCTCGTAGGCACAACCGACCGTTGGAACTCCGGCAAACTCGCCGAACTTCACGACCGTATAGTTCACGAATAAAAAATTATGCTTGAAACCAACGTTTTAGAGACAACCTATAATATACTTGCAATAATGCGCGGAACCACGGTCGACGGACCGGGGTTCCGTACTTCCATATATCTCGCGGGTTGCCATCATGCCTGCCCTGGATGCCATAATCCTCAATCCTGGAATCCCCGGTCGGGAGAAACAATGAAATTGAGAGAGATTCTTGAGATAGTCGAGGAAGAGAATTTCAATGTCACCCTATCGGGAGGAGACCCCCTGTTTCATCCTGAATCCACAAAAATTCTGATAGACGCATTGGCAGAAAAAGGAAGGAAAGTATGGGTATACACAGGCTTCACTTGGGAGGAGATCATTGCTGACCCCAGGCTCAGGAATGCTGTTAAAAATGCAGCGGTTGTTGTTGACGGCCCTTTTATCGAAAGGCTAAAAGACCCCGACCTTCTCTTCAGGGGTTCTTCCAACCAACGTCTTATCGATGTGGCACTCTCGTTTTCCTCCGGAAAACCCAGCACCCTCTAATTATTCACAAAGTGCTAAAAAAAATAAATGAATATATGACATCCATATATTCATTTATTTTTTATGTCTACGAAAATAAAGTGGATGCAATTGGACTATAATGTGAACTATTATGAAAATCACAGGGCTACATAACAATTGATGAAGGTCTTTATTGATTGTCACGATATATGGCTGACATTTGTTCGTATATTTTTCATAGCACTTTACAAAATATAGATTCAAATAGCTTATAAGTAAAAAAAATACCCTGTTTTAACATATTTTAATATTAAATTTTCTTTTACTTACAATAAGTAAGCTAAATTTACAACAGAAGATTTACATAGGCAGAAAATAGTTTACAGAAAGCTTTTTATCGTTAGTATCAGTCAAATATATTTAACAGGAACTATTGAAAAAGAATATTTTTGGACCATTAACAATTTAGATGATATTTAAAATAAAAATATCCGGTGAAACCGGATTGAGTGAAATAAATATAAATTTTAACTTTTAAAACAATGGAAACGAAAGCGAAAACAATTAGTGATTTCAAGTCTATTTCACTTTCCGATGATGAGCTTCTCCTTGTTGAGGGGGGGGGGTAACACACCTATCAATGCTCTGAAACGTTTTATATTTCTTAAGTTTTGGATTATTCTAAATTTATTCCCTATCATCACCTATGCTTCTTCCGACATCAGATCGATTGGCGACATCTCACAAGACACTATAAAAGTCAATAAGTTGAAAGAAATTGTCGTAGAAGCAGACATGCAATCTAAAATAGGGAACATGACAGTGTTCCGTCCTGATGCCCGGCAAAAGAATGCCTCGCAGACAGGCTTTGACTTGCTCGTGCATCTCGGAATTCCAATGCTTACCGTGATTCCGGAACAAGGGAAAATATCCACATCATCCGATCAGCCTGTCACAGTGTTTATCAACAAGATCAAAGCCACACCCGACGAGATCAAAATGATTGAAGTGGGAAGAGTCTCAAAAGTGGAATATATCGACTTCCCTTCCGATCCCCGCTATTTGGGGAATCAACATGTGGTCAATTTTGTAATCCCACGACAGGAATACGGAGGATATACCAAATTATATGGAGTGGAAAACTTTATCGCAGACAACGGATCACTTCAAGCCAATTCCAGACTCAACCATAAAAGAATGACTTACGACCTGATGGCTTACGGCTCATACCAGGCACCGAACCATACAGGATCGGCATTGTCACAATATTTCAATCTTCCACAGACAGATACAGACGGACAATCCTTCAGACGGTATTCAGACAATCTCGGATCGCGCCTCCGGAGCCAAGACTATCAGGCATCTTTCAGAGCATTATATGAGACACCCACCTTCACTGCAAACAACATGGCAACATCCGGATGGGACAGGACTCCTGATAATTTCTTCCACGGAGCCACCCAGTATGAAGGAAAAGATTTCCTTCCTTCCGAATATTTCTCCAAATCGACAAAACGCTCTTTCTTTTTCAGATATAATGGAATTTATTCGTTCACACTTTCAACAAACGATATACTTAATATCGAACTGCAATACGAGCACTCGCGCACCCGGAGCCACTCCTCTTACAATGAGAGCGGAGTGGCGGATATCTTGAACGGAGCCTCCGACAAAACCAACTCAGGAGGTGCCTGGCTGACATACTCACATTCTTTTGGAGGCAAAGGCTCTCTTAATATCTATGGCAGCGGGTATTACGAACACAACAATACGTCATATTCCGGAAGCTGCACCGCATCCGACAGATCATCGCTCAGCCATTTTAAAGGAGGAGTGTCATACACACTTCAAAAAGGGCATTTCTACGGCTCCGCCGGAGCCGGATGGGTGGTTTCCACCACATGGCTCAACGGAATCAGGAACACGTCAAGCTTTCCATACGCCGACTTTTTCCTGCAATATTCCCCGTCGCAGAAACATTCCGCTTCATTCACCTTCCATCACACCGCCTGGGCCCCTTCATCAAACAGCAGGAGCAACAACGTCTTGCAGACCTCCCCTTTCGTCTGGATCACCGGCAACCCCCTCCTCTCTTCCTCACGCACCTATGATTTAGGACTGAATTATACGTGGATCCCGTCAAATATGTTCAGTCTCTCTTCATTCGCAAATACATGCCTTAATTCAAACAGGACCGCTTACAATTATGAGCCTTACCACGACGGTGTCTTAAGAACAATTCTCCAGCCCGCCGGACATCTGACCACATCGACTCTTGGAGTCAGAGGAACAGTCAGGCTATTTGACCGCAAATTGCATATCACAGGAAACTTCACACTAAACCATACAGACAACGGCAGACCGTTCAATTATTCCCGACTTTCGCCATACATCTGGGGAAGAGCATTTTTCTATGCCGGAAAATTCACATTCGGAGCGGTTTACGCAAACGGAAAACGAGGGCTCGACCCTTCTTTCACCGGAACCGTAAGCGGAGTATGGATCCGCAACAAGGATTCATATTATCTTTCAGTAGGATGGGCAAACGCAGGCTGGAACCTTCTGCTAACCCTGCGCAACTTCGTACGCTGGAATTGGGAAAATTCCGTATCGGAGCTGAACACCGACATATATGGATACCGGTCTACAGACTATTCCACGGCATCGCATGCCACAATCCAGCTGTCGGCGACTTACACCTTCTCATACGGCAAAAAAACCGACCGCAACAATGAACTCTTCAAATCATCCGGTGCATCATCCGGCATCCTGGAATAATGCAACAAAGAGATATCCATCAGATTTATTAACATATTGGAACGTAAACCATTCTCCGACATTGTCGTTTTTTAGAATATACGGAATGTTCTAAAAATCGAAACTATGTTTGTAGCTGGTATTATTATCTTTTTTGTCGGATGCATCTTATCAATTTGGCTCCGACTTGACGCCCACTCGGAAGTGAGAGCACTCACTCCCCGACGGATCGGAGAGAGAGTAAGCGCTATCAGACTGATGAAACAGAAAAGGCGTATTGATGCAAGGGCTGCCAATATCATGTGGATAGCCGGAGCTTTATTAATCCTCATTTATGGCGTATTTAATTAATAAGCTGTCACCATTCCGGAACTATATAAAGTCCCGGAATGGTAACTAATCTACCACTTTCTTTAAGGAATGCGACCTTATTGAGAATCAAAAGCAATTTCAACGCATACTGTCAAGCAATTTTCCTGAGGGACAGGTAAAATTATCAATTCCAAGATCGACTGCCTTATACTCATCAAGAGTCCGTACTGCCGGAGTTACAAAATCAGGAAATTCCAATCCATTTATTTCTTGAAAATACAACAGGCAGGCATCTTTCCACCACCTTGCATCCTTAGCCTGAATTTCCAACCTTTCCGCCACATCCGCAAAAAGAACCTTATCTGCGATATCCTGTTCGCAGGCATTCCAATCCTCAATAAATTTTTCAGTCTCATTCACCCCACGCTCATAGTGATGGCATAATGCTTCCCAAAGAGTCTCTCCTGTCGTAATTCTGTCTGACCAACCCACATGATGAAACCATAGCAGATACTCCTCCGGACATTTCTCTATTGATGCATACTCCTCAGAGTATGGCAACGGATATTGTGACACGGCATCACTCCCTGTCTGAGTGCGGTCAAAACCGATCCCGACAGAATCCGCCCTATGATAATACCGTGGAAGCCAATCCTCCCGTGCACCCTCCGGATCGCACCACGGTTCAGGTCCATAATGATGACCAAACGCAAAAAGATGATGCAAACCCATAGGCATCATATAATCAACCACAGCCTCACGCGACCGGATCATCATGTCAACGATTCTGTCTTCACTCTTTTTGGAAGAAGGTTTCAATTCAAGAGCCACCCACTCCCGGGCTATCTGCTCTGGCGACAACGACGGATCCCAGGCAAGTCTGCCAAAAGCATACCAATTGGCTCGTGCAAAAGGATGAGACGTAAAATTGTAGGAATCACCAATATTAGCCACTCCCGCAACACCTGCCTGACTTTCGGGAGAAACAAAAGAAAACAATTCTGACCACATTGGGGCAAGATAAGCCAGATGGTTACTGTGTCCGAGATACTCCTGTGTGATCTGAAGTTCAGGCATCGTCAAAGTGCCCGGCATATCCACAAGCAACGGACTGAACGGCTCTCTCGGTTGAAAATCGACAGGTCCGTTTTTTATCTGCACAATCACATTATCTTCAAATTCACCGTCAAGCGGTTTGAATTCAAGATATGCCTGTTTCGCCCTGTCTGCATCACCGGGAGAATACACAAAAGCACGCCACATGATTATACCTCCGTATGGTCTAATTACAGAGGCAAGCATATTGGCTCCCTGTGCATGACTTCTCCCGAAATCGCATGGACCAGGTTGACCTTCGGAATTAGCTTTGACCAGGAATCCCCCGAAATCTGGTATCAATTGATATATTTCCTTAACCTTATCTCCCCACCATACCACAACATCCTTATTGAGAGGGTCAGCATCCGGAAGACCGCCGATCTGCATCGGTGCAGCGAAATTTGCGGATAAATAGACTTTCATCCCATACGGTCGGAACACATCGGCAAGCGCCTTCACTTTTTCAAGGTATTCATATGTCAGAATGTTGGATGAGGCATTCACATTATTGAGAACCGTGCCATTGATGCCGACAGCCGCACACATCGCCGCATATTCCGCATACCTTGGAGAAACTTTAGCGGGCAATTCGTCCCAATTCCAAAGGCTTTTACCGGCATACCCCCGTTCAACAGTGCCGTCAAGATTATCCCAATGATTCAATATTCTCAATGAAAATGCCGGAGATGAGACAATAGTGTCCGACACTTCTATTCCAAGCGCTTTCAAACGTTTCAAATGATTTTCCCCATACAATCGCCCTGTCGGGGAAGCAGCCTCAACAACAGGAGAAGCTCCGGGCAGAATTCTGTATGATTCATCATTCGCGACCGCAGTGAAACATAAACATACCGCCACGAAATACACTATGACTAAACTTTTCATCCTCATCGTTATCTTTTGCGTGAATTAATAACAGCTTCTGCCACACGTGCCCCAAGTGTTTTCTTATCAAGAGGATGAATATCATTCCATTCTCCAAGGTCACTGTTTTTAATCAGCCAGGCATTATGTGATTCAGCCACACCAGCCGCCTGCGATTTACGCATCTTGTCCCATGCGCTGCGACCAGCCTTGTCAGAAGGATGAAGGAACCCGGCAAGCTCAACCACATAAAAAGGCAGATCGGAATCATCCCAAACGGTTCTCCAATTTTGCATCAGGATCTGTAACAAAGATGAATATTGATTATGTCTCCCAACATTCGATTCTCCCTGATACCATACAACCCCGGACAGCGGCAATCCTGCAAGCGGATGAATCATGGAGTTATAAAGCACAGTAGGCACATAACAATAAAATTCCATTGCAGGACCGGAAGTCATTCTGACACCCGGATTATACTTCCATTCCCCCTCAAGAGAGATTTCCTCCTTACCGGAAATAAATTTATACGGTTTTTCCGATATAAAATGTGGGAACCCATTCTGACTTATTAATCTCACTGTGATCTGATTTTTCCCGGATTTGACGAGATTTCCCGGAACTGAATATATTCTCGGAGGATATTGATAAGATGTGGTCCCTATAAATTCTCCATTAAAGAATACGGAATCTGCATCCACAATACATCCTAACCGCACGGTTGCATCCTTACCGGCTAAGCGGGAGGGAACATCGATTGTTTTCCGAAACCAATGACTTCCGTTTATAGGATTAAGTCCGTCCGATCCCCAACTTTTCTCAGCCGAGCCATATTCTCCCGGCACATCTACAGCCATCCATGAAGAGTCATCATATTCGGGTACATACCATTTTACAGGTGACTGTATGCCGGGATCCGTCTCATACAGAATCTTACTCCACCTGCTAAAATTTTCACTTTCAAGGCATTTAATTCTATCCCGGTATCCATCATCTTCATAGAGTTTCAACTTATTTATCGCCATCGGATATGCCTGAAGATTTTCGCGACCTATCCATGCCTCTATCGGTGTACCCCCCCAGCTACAATTAATAATCCCTACCGGCACTCCTGTATCTTCGTTCAATTTCTTTGCAAAGAAATAGCATAATGCAGAATAAGACCGTGCTGTCTTTGGCGTCAGAACACTCCATTTACCTTTCACGTTATCGCATTCCGCATGGAAATCAAATAACTTATCTGCTTGAAAATATCTAATATTATCATTACTATATTCCGCAACTTCATCAGCAAAAAGATCGGTGACACGCGCTATCGGCAACTCCATATTCGATTGCCCGGAACATAAAAACACATCTCCTGCGATCACATTTTCCAATACATTGCTGTTGATGGTGATTGAATAAGGACCGCCCGAAGATAACGGGGGCAATTCAAGACTCCAATTACCGCAACTGTCGGCTACGGTCTCCACATTGTTCGGTCCACATGATGCCACCACCTTTTCCTGAGGATCGGCATGTCCCCATAAACGTACAGGGACATCCCTTTGAACCATCATTCCATCAGCCAGTATATCCGGGAGAGAAACCTCGGATCTGACCGGTTGCACCATCATGACAACAAAACTGAAAGCAAGCAAAACTCGATTACGCTTCATACAAACATATTTAGGTTATATTAAAGCAAAGTTACTCAATAATAGACGATCATAAATGCTTAAATATATCTTTATCATACATATCCGTAGCTCAACTCCCTGAATTATTTGACCTCACCATAAACAGACAGGGCAGATCAACACTTATATTGAACTGCCCTGACATGTATTACAAAAAGCCGGATTATTCAGCTTCCTTATTATCTTCCGATACTTCTCCCTCCGCAGGCTCCTCTTCTGCAAATTTTGACATCCCCTCTTCCACAAGAATGTTATACCATGTAAAGAGTTTCTTAATATCGTTGTCATAGACACGCTCCTTGTCGAAATCGGGAATAACAGCTTCAAATTCTTCACGGAGTTTACCGTCGGCCATAAGTTTCTTCACATCTATTGCCTTTCCCTCATTGTGGGCATAGACAAGATCAAGAATCTCACCAAGCGGTTTATCGCCTGAGTCAGTATACATGGCGATATCCCCTAATGACACCACTTTGTCGCGCGCGTGGGCAGGAAAACGCTTTTTGGTTTTGAGTTCCTCAACCACAAGCATTCTGTTGCCTTGCGACACAATGCGAAACAGACCGGGCTTACCGGTGATTGCTAAAATTTCTCTAAGCATGTTTCTTATATTTGATTTGATGAATCTAATAATTTATCTATTTGATAAAGCAGAGAGCTATCCCCGCTATTGTCAATGGTTTCCATTTTTGTCTTAGGCAGAAGATCAAATTCCCTCGCTTGCGAGGCAATACGAGCCAGAATCTCCTCTTCTGTCAATCCATTTCTCTTTTTTACCCTCTCCACTCTTATCCCTTCCGGAGCATCTATCAGCCAGACATTTGTGCAGAATCTATCCATCAGACTTGTAGAAAGAATAGCCGATTCTACAAACACAGGTGAAGGAAACTGCCCCGCCCAACCAAGGAAGTCATTTCTCACCGCCTCGTGAACAATCTTATTGACTCCGAGCCTGATTTCATCATCTGAGAATATCTTCCGCGACATCAGTTTTCTATCAAGTTTCCCATCGTCCGTATAGATACCTTCGCCCAACAATTCCTTCAACAGAAAAATTACATCCTTGTTATTGTCCATAAGCCTTTTAGCCTCATAGTCACAATCATACACAGGATATCCTTTTAATCTAAGAATTCTTGACACAACACTTTTACCGGCGCCGATACCCCCTGTGATTCCAATTATGCATTTCTCGTCCATACCGGAATATTCTTGAATTCAATTTTTGACGATAGTATACTCTACACTGTCATTCTTCAAAGACAAATTCTGAAGACGGTCCGGATACCTAATCACTTCTACATGAAGACGCCCTGACGATGAATGTTCAATCTGATTATAATCAACCTGCAGCTCGATCGAAGGATCATCATCATCGCCCAATCTACTCATAGCCACATAATATTGAACAGGCACCTTTGAAGGGAACAACAACAGGCTCTCCCCTTTCGGCACATTTGCCGGAGTTATTGTTATCAATGCCTCTTTTTTAACCAATGGTTCAATAGGAACCATCACTTTTACCTGCGACGGCAGAATACGGGCACCTTTGATTTTCCTGATATCAACGTCTATCTCCGTTGTCTCAGAGATATCCATAAGGTCTATCATCTCCGTTACAACCTTATGGATGGTGTCAAGCACATCCTGTTCTGCATAAACAAGCACATTGGAAGGGACAGACCTCGCATCACCTTCCTGGATGCTTCCTGAAGCAGGCATAATCTTTGCATTTATCAAAACAGGAACCCTTTTCCCCTTATTTGCAGTGTAAACGAGATTTAGGGAATCCAATGACAGCGCCGTGATTTGAGCGGTGGAACCGAATACTGATTTTAAAGACGACAGCAAATCATTCTTTGTAAATCTTAACACGCCATTATCACCATATTCCTTAAAGTTTATCGACAATGTCGGGTGACGCAAAATCCCGTTACGCCATAGATTAGTCCCCTTATCTCTCACACTGACATGTATTTTTTCAGGAATATCCGAAATAAAAGTTACAGTATCAGGAACATTTGATAGCTGAACCTTCACATTGAAATTATTTTGGGCACTGTCATTCAGGGCAAGGATAAGCCAGAACAATGCACTCACGGCAACAAATTCAAGGAAAAGCACAATGTTGTGAAAGCCCGATGATCCCTTGAGCCGTCGCCATCTGTTTTTTACTTCTTCCTGATTAATTTCCATGACTGCACAAACAAAAAGTGCCGGTGGCGTGATTTATGCCTCCGGCAATTTTATATTTTATTAAAGTTTTATTTCTTTTCAGCCGGTTTGTCGGCTGCCGGATAAACTGACGATTTATCAACTTTCAAGCTTACGCCGGGAGCAACTTCCATAATTATAACGTTCTCACTGATTTCTTTAATCTTGCCGTGGATACCGCCGGCTGTGATAACCTTGTCGCCGGTCTGCATAGCCTCACGAGCTTTCTTTATCTCTTTCTGTTTTTTAGACTGAGGACGAATCATGAAAAAGTAAAAGATGGCAATCATGGCCACGATCATGATCATTCCGCTAAGCCCTCCTCCCTGGGCTTGTGCCTCCAAAAGGAATATTGAATTCAGTAGGTTCATTATTTTCTACGTTGTTTCGGTATTAATATTAATTGTTATTTCTACAAAGTTAGCACCTTTTCCGCTCTTTTCCAAAATTTATCCGGATAATAATGGAGTCAGTTGCTACTTTAGAATATATTTATTTGTGGATTTTGTTCTCCTCCCTAAGTTTTTCGGTGATAGAAAACAACAAACCGTTTACAAAAGCCCCGCTCTTGGATGTGCTGTAGCTTTTGGCAATCTCAATATATTCGTTTATGCTGACAACGAGAGGTATCTTTGGGAAATTGATTATCTCAGACAAAGCGGTCATTGTCACAACCACATCCATAAATGCCAGTCGGTCACTATCCCACTTTTCCCCCACGATAGAATCATCTATATACCTGCGATAGACGTCTTTATTCTTGACAACATCAGAAAACAGCTTGACACCAAACTGTGCATCTTCCTCATCCTTATACATCGGGAGCACAGGTCGGTTACCGGGGCAACCTTCTTCAAATCTCCTGATAGTTTTCAGCACAAACGTGCTTATAATCTCAAGGTCGTCATTCCAGAAAACAGATTTGGTCTCAAGAGCATCGAGCAGATTTTCATCATTAAGGATAACATATTTGAATATATCTCTCCAGAACTCGCAATCAGTCTGAAAATCTGTTGCCGGGAAACGCATGTAATCCTGATAAACCTCCGAGTTCATTACGGCTGTCAGAAGTGATTCAAGAAGCTGCCGGTCTTCAGCGATCCATGAGATTTTATTATCCTCCACATACTCCGCCATGTCTCCGTCTTCCCGTAGAGCCGCCACCAATTCATTGTCGACAAATCTCATGTTAGGATTCAGATCCTCATCGGAAGGTATATATTTGTTCCTATTCTCCTCGATCTGATCGAGACGGAGATTGACAAGCTCTACGGGAAGCAAAAGAAGTCTGAAATACAACTCTCTTGCCTTATCCATACTTACAGAAAGAGTATTGACCGCATCGCTTATATTATCACGTGAGGCATAGAAATTCTTAAATGTCTCCGTCATCATCTCTTTCATGCGCTCAACTCCCCTGAGTGTAAAATTCTCCCTTTTAGAGATTGAAGCGTTGAGAGCCGGATCTACATAGAGAATCAGATTGAAGATACGTTCCCATATCTGATCGTCTTCCACATCATCACTCCTTTTCTGAAAGTTTTTATAGATTCCGCTTTCCTTCACTTTTTCCGCGAGACCGTCGACAAGACGTTCAAACGGAAACTCATTCTGACGGAATTTCATCTGAAGAGACTTCACCTTATCGTCAGAGAGTATCTTTTTAATGAAGCGTGTGTCATGCAGCGGGAGATAACCGCCTCGCTTCTCGATTTTTTGTGAAATCCTTATCATAAGCATCAGGATGTCAAGATAAAGATTATAAGCGAATCTTTTCTCCTTTGTCGGTGCCAAAGGTTGAGATTCCAACATGAAACGATTATCCGTCAAAAGGTAGGAATAAAGCAGCTGCACCACTTTTATTATTATCAACACACGATTTATCATAAATCTTTATGCTCTGTAGATTG